>NZ_JBHVYI010000017.1:26793-118088 GCF_042880975.1 Streptomyces sp. NPDC058289 | reverse complement strand
CGGGCCCCCCCCCCCACGGGCCCACGGCCCAACCCCCCTGCGGCCGTGCAACCGCGGGGGGCGTGGTGCCCGGGCGCAAGCGCCGGCCACCCTGGCCCCCGTCTGTTCACCGGCTCACAAGGTCACCGCGTGACCGCCGCGCAGTACGCCGGGTCGTTGGCCAGCAAGTGACGGTGCGTCCCTTCGGCCGTGACCACCCCGTCATCCAGGACGAGGACCCGGTCGGCCGCGTCCAGCAGGGCCGGGCTGCTGGTGATGACCACGGTGGTGCGGCCCCGGCGCAGCTCCGCGATCTTGCGGGCGACGAGCTGCTCGGTGACCGCGTCCACGGCGGTGGTCGGGTCCCGCAGCACCAGTACGTCGGAGTCCGCGGCCAGCGCCCGGGCCAGCGAGAGCCGCTGGCGCTGCCCGCCGGAGAGGTTCGAACCGCGGTCGCGGACCTCGTAGTCGAGTCCCTGGCGGTGCAGGGCGACGACATCGGTCAGCATGGACGCCTCGACGGCCTCGGGCACCGTCCGGCTGGTGCCCGACGGGTCGATGTTCGTACGGAGGGTTCCCGCGAAGATCTCCCCGTCGTACGGGTTCACCAGCATCAGTTCGCGGACCGCCTCGACCGACAGGTCCGCGAGGTCCTGCCCGCCGAGCCGCACGGTGCCGCCGTACGCGGTCGGCGGCACGTTCACCGCCAGGATCGAGGCGAGTTCGGCCGCCGCCCGCGGCTGGTAGACCGCGATCGCCGTGAACTGGCCCGCCGGGACGTGGAACTTCAGGCCCTGGAGGGACTCGTACCGGACGCAGTCGATCTCCAGGTCCCCGCCGGGTGCCGGACGGGCCGTCCCCGGGGCCGCCACCGGCGGGGCGGACAGCACCAGGGCCATCCGCTCCGCCGAAGCGCGCGCCATCATCACGTACTTGGGCATGTCCGAGAACAGCCGGAGCGGCTCCATGATGAACTGCGCCAGGCCCACGGCCATGACGAGCTCACCGATGCTGATCTGCCCGTCGAAGGCCAGCCAGCCGGCGGTCAGGGTCACCGCGGCGGCGAGGGTCGAGTTCAGGGCCAGTGCGGTGCCCGTGTAGGCGCCGTTCACCTTGGCGACCGTGATCGCCTGCTCCTTGGCCTCCGTGCTGACCTTCCGGTAGGACCGGAAGGCCGCGTGGTTGCCGCCGAAGCCGTGCAGCGGGCGCAGGCCGGTGATCAGGTCGGCGACCTTCGCACCCGCCCTCGCCACCCGGGCCTGCTGCTCCTGGGTGCTGCTGCCGATCCGCTTCGACATCACGCTGAGGGTCGACAGGATCGCAACCGTTCCGACCATGACGAGCAGGCCGAGCCGCAGGTCCGCCAGGCTCAGCGCGACCGCCGCGACCAGCACCGCGACCGAGGAGCTGATCAGCATCGGCACGACCTCGACGATGTCGGCGGTCTGGTCGGCGTCCTCGGTGGCGATGGTGAGCACCTCGCCGGACTTGAGGTCCACGTCCCGGGCCACCGGCTGGAGGCCGCAGGACGCGACCCGCACCCTCCAGTGGTGGGCCTCGGTCGTGTTGGCCTTCTGCAGGATGCGCATGCCGAACCGCCACGACAGCGACACCGTCGTGATGATCACGGCCAGCGCTGCGATCGAGAGGGCGAGCGCCCCGAGGCTCCGCCCGCGCATCGTGTGGTCGACGATCAGGCCGAGCGCGATCGGGAAGGCCGTCTCGCCCGCCTGGTACAGGCCCATGAGGACGGTGCCCCAGACCATGGCGCCGACGTTGCGCCGTATGGCGGTCCGGAGGATGTCGGATCCCGCGCGGCGGGATCTCTGGACGTCAGGAGTTGTCATCAAGGTGCCGGGCAATCGCTTCGGGGGTTCGCAGGGTGAGCAGGTCTCGGATGGTGATCGTGGGGCCGAATTCCCGGCGCAGGAGTCCGACCAGGCGTACGGCCAGCATGGAGTGTCCGCCGAGTGACGCGAAATCGCTCACAGCGCTCACCTCGTCGTCGTCCAGGTCCAGGGCTTCGGCGAAGAACTCGCAGACCAGGACCTCGGTCTCGGTCTCCGGGCCGCGCTCGCCCGAAGTGGTCAGCGCGCCCAGCGGCTTGGGCTCCGGCAGGGCCTTGGTGTCGGCCTTCCCGTTCACCGTGAGCGGGATGGCGTCGACCTGAGCGTAGTGCGTCGGGCGCAGGTAGTCGGGCAGTCCGGCGCCCACCTCGGCGGCGACCGCCGCCAGGTCGGAGCCGGTCCCCAGCACGAGGTACGCGGCCAGCCGGTAGGCGCCGTCGACCTGCGGGTCGGGCTGGGCGACCGCGGCGGTGAACCGTACCGCCGGGTGCGCGGCGAACGCGGCCTCCACCTCCCCCAGTTCGACGCGGTGGCCCCGGATCTTGACCTGCTGGTCGGTGCGGCCGAGGTACATCAGGTTCCCGTCCGGCCGGCGGATCACCAGGTCGCCGGTGCGGTACATGCGCTCGCCGGGCGCACCGAACGGCGAGGCGACGAACCGGTGCGCGGTCTGGGCCGGCTGGCCGAGGTACCCGCGGGCGATGCCGATGCCGGAGACGTAGAGCTCACCGGGAACCCCGTCCGGCAGCGGCCGCAGCCACGGGTCCAGGACGAACACCTCGGTGTTGTCGATGGCCACGCCCACCACCGGGTCCTGGCACTCGAAGGTGCCCACGCCCAGGGTGTTGATGGTGTATTCCGTGGGTCCGTACAGGTTGTAGCCGACCGTCCCCTCGGTCTCGGCGAGCCGCTGCCACAGGGTCGGGGTGACCGCCTCGCCGCCCAGGAGCACCAGCGCGGGGCGCCGGTCCGGGTTGTCGAGCAGGCCTTCGGCCGCCAGCTGCTGCGCGTAGGTCGGGGTCACGTTGATGACGTCGATCCCGTGCTCGCGGCAGTAGTCGACCAGTCCGGGTGCGTCGCGGCGCAGTTCCTCGTCGCAGATGTGCACCTCGTGGCCGTCGGCGAGCCACAGGAGCTCCTCCCACGACATGTCGAAGGCGAAGGACACGGTGTGCGCGATCTTGAAGATCCGGTTTCCGTGCTCCGCCAGCACCGGTTCGAAGATGCGGCGCTGGTGGTTGATCAGCATGTTGGTGAGTCCGGCGTACTCGGTCACGACGCCCTTGGGCTTGCCCGTCGAACCGGAGGTGTAGATCGTGTACGCCGGGTACCGCAGCCGGTTGGGGTCGTCGGTAGCGAACGTCACGAGCGGCTCGGCCTCCGGAAGGGGCCGGTCCAGCTCGATCAGGTCGCCGGTTTCGATCAGGTCGCCGATCAGGCGGGGCGAGACGGCGCTGACGGTGAGGATCACCTCGGGCCGGGCGTCCGCGACGATCGTGGCGATCCGCTCGTCCGGGTGGTCCAGCTCCAGCGGTACGTACGCGGCTCCGGTGCGCAGTACGGCGAACAGCGCGACGATCCAGTCCAGCGTGCGCGGGATCGCCAGGCCCACCGTCTTCTCCGGGCCGATGCCGCGTCCGGCGAGCACGCCCGCCAGCAGGCGGCTGCGGTCCTGGAGTTCGGCGAAGGTCATGCTCCGGCCGTGCGCGACGAGCGCGACCCGCTCGGGTGCGCGGTCCGCCGCCCGGTCGAAGCGGTCGACCACCGTGTCGGTGCCGATGTCGGTGCGGTCGGCCGGCCCGGGCACCGGCCCGAGGCCGGGCAGCGCGCCCACCGGTCCGGTGGAGCGGGCCAGGTCCTGGAGCAGGCCGACGTAGTCGTCGAGGAGGCGGCGGGCGCTGTCGGAGTCGCCGTGGCGGTGCTCCAGCTTGACCGTGAGCCGGTCTCCGGGGGTGACGACCCAGGTGAAGGGGTAGTGGGTGGAGTCGTCCGACTTCACCTCGGTGATGCCGTGGCGGGCGTTCATCTCGGCGAGCCCGTCCAGGTCCAGGAAGTTCTGGAGCACGAACAGGTTGTCGAAGAGGGTGTCGTGTCCGCTGGCCCGCTGGATCTCGCCGAGCCCCAGGTGCTCGTGCTCCATCGCGTCGACCCGAGCCGCCTGTACGGAGGCCAGGTACTCCCCGACCGTGTCCTGCGGCCTGGCCCGCGTCCACATGGGCACGGTGTTGAGGAGCACGCCGACGATGTCGGACAGGCCCTCGCCCTCACGGCCGGAGACGGTCACGCCGAACACGGCGTCGCTGCGGCCGGTGTGGGCGCCGAGCAGCAGGCCGAAGGCGCCGGTGAGGACCGAGTTCAACGTGACTCCGTGCGCCCTGGCCGTCTCCCGCAGCAGCTGCGACTGCTCGGCGGTCAGGGTGTGCAGGAGCGCGGGCGGCAGGTCGTCCGAGAGGGACGGCGCCGGTCCGGCGAGCAGTGTCGGGCCGGAGAGTCCGGTCAGGTGCTCGGCCCAGAACCGCTCCGAGACGGCCGGATCCTTGGCGGCGAGCTCCCGGGCGTGGTCCTCGAAGCCCGGTACGGCCGGGGTCGTGGACGGCTGCTCGCCGGCGAGTACGGCCCGGTAGGCCTCGAAGAGGTCGCGGAGCACGATCGCGCGGGACCAGCCGTCCCACAGCAGCAGGTGGTAGCTGAGGAGCAGGCCGTCGCGGCCGTCGGGCAGCCGGATCACGGTCAGCCGGATCAGCGGCGGCTCGGCCGGGTCGAAGCCGGTGTTGCGGTCCCGGACGCGCAGGGCTTCGACTTCCTCGTCGGTCGACAGCTCGACCGTGTGGACGCCGACCCGGCGGCCCGCCTTGAGGATCTGGACGGGGTTCCCGTCGTCGTCGGTGGTGAAGCCGGCTCCGACGACGGGGTGCCGGGCCATGACCACGGCCATGGCCTCGGTCAGGGCGTCGGTGTCGAGGCGGTGGTCGAGGGCGAAGTAGCTCTGTGCGACGTAGTGTCCGGCCGTGCCCGCCAGCTGGGCCTGGAAGAACAGGCCGCGCTGCAGTGCGGTGACCGGCGCCGTGCGCTCGGCCGTCACGGCGGCTTCCGCGAGGGTTTCCAGGGCGTGCAGCCAGTGCGCGGTGATCTCGTCGGGGATCTCCTCGGCGAGGGTGAAGGTCGCGTGCAGGCTGCCGGTGGCCGCGTCGGTCCAGGCGTTGACCTCGACGGCGTACGGGCTGCCCTGGTCGCCGCCGGTGATGTGCAGGGCCCGGGACTCGCTGCCCCGGCCGAGGTAGTTGAAGAGCACCTGCGGGCGGGCGGTCAGCAGCGGGGCCGTCTGCGGGTTGAGGTAGCGGAGCCGGCCGTAGGCGAGGTGCCCGGACTCGTCCGGCTGGCGCGCCGCGAGCTCGCGGGCCGCCGCGACGGGGTCGGTGTGCGCGGTGAGCCGGACGGGCGCGATGGCGGTGAACCAACCGACGGTACGGGTGTAGTCGTGGTGCTCCAGTACGGACACCCGGCCGTGCCGCTCCAGCTCGATCGCGAGATCGGTGGGCGTCGGCTGGATCCGCGTCAGGGCGGTGCGCAGGGCGCCGCACAGCAGCTCGGTGAGCGCGACGCCGAGCGCCGCGGGGGCGGTGCGCGTCACCAGGTCGCCGGCCTCGGGACCGAGGACCACGGTGGTGTCGCGCAGGACGCCGGACGCGGGCAGCAGTGCGGGCGCCCGGAGGGTGTCGACCCAGTGCCCGAGGTCGTCGGCTCCGGCGGCGGACCGCAGGGTCAGCGCGTCGGCGTACTCGGCGTAGGAGGTGGTCGCCGGTGCGAGGGTCTCCCCGCGCAGGGCGGCGGCCAGGTCGTCCAGCAGGATCAGCCAGGACACCGAGTCGACCGCGATGTGGTGCACGGTGACCACCAGGGTGCCGGTCTTCGCGAGCCAGGTGAAGGCGGTGACCTCCCCGGTCTCGGGGTCGAGCCGTCCGGCGGCCTCGTTGGCGGCGGCCGTGGCGTCGGCCGTGTCCGCGCGGACGACGGTGGCCTCGCGGGCGGGCTCGGTGCGCAGGGTCCACACGCCGTGCTCGGTGTGCAGGCGCATCCGCAGGGCCGGGTGGGCGGCCAGTACGGCGTTGGCGGCGCGCTCGACGTCGGCGAACGCGGTGCCTTCGGCCACCTCGACGGTTCGGGCCTGGGCGAACCGGGCGAGGGAGCCGCCCAGTTCGCGCTGGCGCAGGATGATGGGCGTGGGCGGCAGCGGGCCGTCCTCGCGGCGCGCGGGCGCCGGTGCGGAGGCCGTGGTCTGCGGTGCACGCGTGCCCAGGAGCTCGGCGAGCGCGCGCGGCGTCTTCAGGAGGAACACGTCGCGGGGTGCGATCGGCAGGCCGAGCGCCCTGGCGCGGTTGACCACGGTGATGGCGATGATGCTGTCGCCGCCCGCGCCGAAGAAGTCGGTGTCCGCGTCGGCGGCCGGGTGGGACAGGGTGTCGGCGAAGATGCCGATCAGCGAGGCGAGCTGCGAACCGCCGCCCGCATCGCCGGCCACCGGGGTGTCGTCCTGTGCGGCCGCCGCGATCAGGGCCTTGCGGTCCAGCTTGCCGTTGACGGTCAGCGGCAGGGAGTCCACCGGCAGGACCCGGCCCGGCACCATGTGCACGGGCAGCTTCTCCGCGAGGAGGGCGGAGAGGTCGCCGGGCACCCGGCCCACGACGTGCGCGACCAGGTGGTCGCCGCTGTCGGCGACGGTGACGGCCACGTCGACCACGCCGTCGAGGTCCCGCAGCGCGGACTCGACCTCGCCGAGCTCGATGCGGAAGCCCTTGAGCTGGACCTGGTCGTCGGCGCGACCGGTGAACTCCAGTTCGCCGTCGAGGGTACGGACGGCCAGGTCGCCCGTGTGGTACATCCGGGAGCCGTCGCTCGCGAACGGGTTCGCCACGAACCGGCCCGCGGTGAGGCCCGGCCGCCCGAGGTAGCCGAGGGACACCTGGTCGCCGGCCACGTAGATGGCGCCGACCTGCCCCGGCGGAACCGGCCGGAGCCGGTCGTCGAGCAGGTGGGTGACCAGGCCCGGGATGGGTCCGCCGATGGGGCTCACGTCGTCGCCGAAGGCGAAGTCCCCTTCGGTCAGCACCCGGTGGGTCACGTGGACGGTGGTCTCGGTGATCCCGTACATGTTGACGAGCTCGGGCGAGGCGGCGCCGTGCCGCTCGACCCAGCCGCGCAGCCGTCCGAGGTCCAGCGCCTCGCCGCCGAAGATGACGCGGCGCAGGGCGGGGAGGGGCTCACCGGCGTGCCGGTCGGCCTCGACGAACTGGTAGAAGGCCGAGGGCGTCTGGTTGAGCACGGTCACTCCGCGCTCGCGGACCAGCCGGTGGAAGTCGACCGGGGAGCGGGTCAGGCCGTAGTCGGGGACGAGCAGTTCGCCGCCGTGCGCCAGGGCGCCCCACAGCTCCCAGACGGCGAAGTCGAAGGAGTAGGAGTGGAACTGGACCCAGACGTCGTCCGGGCCGAACTCCATGTCCGGCTGGGTGTTGGCGAGCAGCGCGACCACGCTGGAGTGCGGGACGACGACGCCCTTGGGCTTGCCGGTCGACCCGGACGTGTAGATCACGTACGCGGGGTCGTGCCAGGCGACCTCGTCCGCCGGGGCCCCGACCGTCTCGGCGGCCTCCTGCGGTAGTTCGTCGCCCTGTACGAGGACCCGGGCGGCGACTCCCGCCCGCTCCAGCAGGGCGGTGAAGCGTTCGCGCTGAGCGGGGTCCACGAGGACGGCCTGCGGGGCGGCGTCGCCGAGGACGTACTCCAGCCGGTCGTCGGGGTAGGCCATGTCGAGCGGGACGTACGCGCCGCCCGCGCTGACGATCGCGACCAGGGCGACGACCTGCTCGATGGTGCGCGGGACGGCCACGGCCACGCGCCGGCCCGGCCGGACCCCGGCCGCGCGCAGGGCGGCGGCCAGTTCGTTCTTCGCGTCGGCGAGTTCGCCGTAGGTCAGGGAGCGGGTGGTGCCGTCGAGCGCGCACTGGGTGACGGCGGTGGCCGCCGGGTCCCGGTCCGCCGCGGCGTCGAAGAGCGCGCCGAGGGTGGTCGGGGTGATCCGTGCGGGGCTCCTGCCGCCCTCGGGCGCCAGGTCGCCGACCGGGGCGTCCGGCCGGGTGAGCAGGCCGGTGAGGGTGTGCGTGAACCGGTTCAGGATGTCGCGGGCGCTGCTTTCGCGGAGCAGTTCGCCGTCGTAGATCAGGTTGAAGCGCGGGCGCCCGTCGAGTGCCCGTTCCACGACCAGGGTCAGCGGGTAGTGCGGGGCTCCCTCGTTGACGAGGCCGGTGACGGCGAGGGTGTCGCCGGTGCGGCGCAGGGCGGCCACGTCGGTGGCCACGTCGAACACCACGAGGGTGTCGAAGAGGGAGCCGACGCCGGCCAGCCGGCCGATCCGTGCCAGCGAGACGTGCTGGTGCGGCAGGACCGCGCCCTGGTGCTCGCGCACCGAGGTGAGCAGTTCGCGCGCCGTGGTGTCGGCGGTCCACCGCGCACGCAGCGGGACGGTGTTGATGAACAGGCCGACCATGTCCTCGATGCCGGGGACGTCCGCGTCGCGGCCGGAGACCGTGGATCCGAAGACCACGTCGGCGGAGTGCAGGATCCCGCCCAGGGTCACCGCCCAGGCACTGTGCACGGCCACGCTCAGGGGTACGCCGACCGTCCGGGCGGCCGCGTCGATGTCGTCCGCCGGTTCCACCGAGGTGTCGGCGAACCGGTCGGACGGGGTGTGCTCCCTGGCCACCAGCGAGGGGCCGGGCAGCTCGGCGAGTTCGGCGCCCCACACGCGGTCGCTCTCGTCGGCGTCGCGCTCCGCGAGCCAGCCGACGTAGTCGGGGAAGCCGCTCAGCGGGTAGGTGCTTCCCGGCGCGTGGTACTCGGCGAGCAGCGCGCGGAGCATCGGGGGCACCGACCAGCCGTCGGCGATGATGTGGTGGACGGTCTGCACGAGGACGTTGCGGCCGGATTCCGGGTCGCGGACCAGCGTGAACCGCATCAGCGGGCCGGTGGCCAGGTCGAATCCGGCGCGGCGGTCCCGCTCGGCGAGTTCGTGGAGTTCCGCCTCGGTGATGCCGGGCCGGTCGAGGGTGGTGAAGGGCGCCTCGGCGCCGCTTTCCAGTACGGAGACGACGCGGCCGTCGGCGAGGGCCGTGAACCGTGCGGCCAGGTTCGGGTACAGGGTGAGCAGCCGGGTGGCCGCGGTCGCGAGGCGGGCGGGGTCGAGCGCGCCCTCCAGCGTCAGCAGCTGCTGTTCGACGTAGCTGCCCGCGGAGTCGTCGTCGAAGACCGAGTGGAAGTACAGGCCTTCCTGGAGCGGGGTCAGGGGGAGGACGGCGCGCAGCGCGGGTCCGTCCAGCGCGTCGACGTCGGCCTGGGTCAGCCGCACCAGCGGGAAGTCGCTGGGCGAGTGGCCGCCCTCGTCGAGTGCGGCCAGGGCGGTGAGGGCCGCCTGGAAGTACCCGCCGATCGCCTCGATGTCCTCGTCGGTGAACATCCCGTCGGGCCAGGAGAGGGTGGTGACGAGTTCGTACGCGCCGGTGGCGGAGGGTTCGGCGATCGCGTTGAACTCCAGGGCGCGCGGCAGGCGCATCCTCGGGTCGCGCTTCTCGCCGAGCTGACCGGTGGTGCCGGAGAGCTGCCAGTCCCCCGACGCGCCCGCGTCGAAGCGGCCCAGGTAGTTGAAGAGGACCTGGGGCGCCGGGGCCGTGAAGGGTGTGTCGGCCAGGTAGCGCAGGGCGCCGTAGGAGACGCCGTTGCTCGGTACGCGGGCGAGGTCTTCCTTGACCGCCTTGAGTGCGGCGGCGAGGTAGCTGGGGTCGGTGAAGTCACCGGTCGTGCCGGGGTCCACGGTCACGGGGAACAGCGTCGTGAACCAGCCGACGGTCCGCGACAGTTCCGGCTCGATGCCCGCGGCGCCGGCCACGTGGCGGCCTTCGCGGCCGTGGCCCTCCAGCTCGATGTGCGCGAAGGTCTGCTCCTGGCCGCGGCCGCGGCGCCACCGGGCGAGGGTGACGGCGAGCGCGGTCAGCAGGACGTCGTTGACGCCCGCGTGGAACTTCGCGGGGATCTCGCCCAGCAGCGCGGCCGTGGCCTCGGAGCCCACGGTGAAGATCCGGTGCCGCTCCCGCTCGACGGTGTCGGCTTCCGACGGGGCCCGCCGGCCCAGGGGCGCGTCGGGGCCCGGCAGGGGGCGCTCGAAGTGGGCGCGGTCGGCGTCGAAGTCCGCGCTGCCCAGGAGCTGGGTCCAGCGCCGGAACGAGGTGCCCACCGGGGGCAGTTCGATCTCCGTGCCCGCGGAGAACTGGCGCCATGCCGTGGCCAGGTCCTCCATCAGCACCCGCCAGGACACGCCGTCGACCACCACGTGGTGGGCGACCAGGACCAGCTGGCGGGCCTCGCGGCGCCAGACGGCCCGCAGCATCACGCCGCCGTCCGGGTCCAGTCCTTCGGTGGCGAGGGCCACGCACGCGTCGAGCGGCCCGTCGCTCTCCTGCCAGTCGGCCGCGGCTCCGTCGGCCTCCGGGATGTCGAAGCTCCAGCGGTCTCCGCGTACGAGCCGGGCGCGCAGCATGTCGTGCCGGGCGACGACGGAGTCGAGGATCGGGCCGAGGGCGTCGGCGGTGAGGTCAGCCGGGGTGTTCAGTACGACCGCCTGGACGAATCCGTCGATCGCGTCCGTGGTCCGGCCCAGCCACTGGACGATGGGCGAGCCCGGTACGGGACCGGTCGCGACGTCGGCGTGGTCCACCCGGGCCACGTCCTCGCGGCCGGCCACCGCCGCCAGTGCGCCCAGGACGCTGTTGGCGAAGATCTGCCCCGCGGTGACGTAGAGGCCCGCCTCGCGCAGGGCGCTCAGCAGCGAGATGGCGAGGATGCTGTCTCCGCCGAGCTGGAAGAAGTCCTGGTCGACGCCGACTTCCTCCAGCCGCAGCACGGAGGCGACGGCCGCGCACACGGCGCGCTCCTCGTCGGTGGAGGGCCGGAGAAACGTCCCGGTCACGATCTCGGGTTCGGGCAGGGCGCGCCGGTCGAGCTTGCCGTTCGCGGTGAGCGGGAACTCGGTCATCACGACGATGTGGGCGGGCACCATGTACTCGACCATGTGCTCGGTGGCCCAGGCCTTGACCTCGTCGGCCCGCAGCTGTTCGCTGCCGGCGGCGGGGATCACGTACCCCACGAGGTAGGTGCCGCCCGCGCTGTTCTTCTTCGCGATGACGCAGGTGTGCCGTACCGCGGGGTGCTCCGCGAGGCCGACCTCGACGTCCTCCAGCTCGAGGCGCATGCCGCGGATCTTGATCTGGTTGTCGGCGCGGCCGAGGAAGTCCAGCGAGCCGTCGGGGGCGAACCGGGCGAGGTCGCCGGTGCGGTAGAGGCGGGAGCCGTCGTCGGCGAAGGGGTTCGCCACGAACCGGGACGCGGTCAGTCCGGGTGCGCCCACGTAGCCGCGGCCCAGGAGGAAGCCGCCGACGTAGAGCTCGCCGCCGACGCCGACCGGGACGGGCCGCAGTTCGTCGTCGAGGACGTACAGCTGGGTGTTGGGGTTGGCCTTGCCGATCGAGGTGGACAGGCGTTCCGCTTCGCCGCGGTAGATGACGTGGGAGACGCCGATGGTCGTCTCGGCCGGGCCGTAGCCGTGGTACATGGGGATGTCGAGCCGGGTGCGGAACCGCTCGTACAGCTCCGGGGTGAGCACCTCGCCGCCGCACCACACGTGGCGCATGCTGTCGAGGCGGTCGGAGTCGCCGGCGATCTCCAGCAGGACGTCCAGCATCGAGGAGACGAGGTAGGTGAAGGTGACGCGGTGCTCGGCGATGACGCCGAGCAGGTGGTGCGGGTCGCGTTCGCCGCCGGGGCGCAGGACGACGAGGCGGCCGCCGCACACCAGCGGGAGGAAGATCTCGTTGATGGATATGTCGAAGGACAGCGGTGCCTTGAACAGCGAGGCGTCGTCGTGGCCGAAGCCCAGGATCTCGTTGACCTGCCACAGCAGGCGTTCGCTGATCGCCTCGTGGCGGATCATCGCGCCCTTGGGGCGGCCGGTCGAACCGGACGTGAAGATCACGTAGGCCAGGGCGTTGCCGTGCGCGGTGATTCCGGTGTCTCCGGCGGGCTGGTCGGCGTACCGCCAGTCGTCGAGGTCGACGGCGACGGCGGCCGGTTCCGCGGGGTCGTGCTCGCCGGAGTCGTTGAGCTGCACCACGACCCGCGCGTCGTCGATGACGACGGCGCGGCGCGCGGCGGGCCACTGCGGGTCGAGCGGGACGAACGCGCAGCCGGCCTGGAGCACGCCGAGGAGGCCGATCACCATGTCGGCGGAGCGGCCCAGCGAGATGCCCACGACCTGCTCGGAGCCGAGTCCGCGTCCGATCAGGTGGTGGGCCAGCTGCGCGGACAGCTCCGCCGCCTGGCGGTAGGTCAGCGAGCGGTGTTCGTCGATGATGGCGACCGCGTCCGGCCGCAGGCGCGCCTGCTCGCGGAACATCTCCACGATGGTCGGCCGGACCCGGTCCGCAGCGTTGTCGTTCCACTCGGCCAGGGTCTTGAGCCGCTCCGCCACGCCGGTCGGGCTGATGGTGCCGAGGGGCCGGTCGGGGAAGTCCGCCAGGTCGTCCAGCGCGAGCTGGGCGTCGGACTGCAGGACGCTCCCGGGGACCGCGATGGCCCAGCCGTCAGGGGCGGCTTCGCCGGCCTCCCAACCAGTTGGTGCCGTACCGCCGTTGTCGACCCATCCGAGGACGTCCGCGAAGAGCGTGCCGGGGGTCAGGTCGATTCCGTCGGGGCTGACGCCCGTCGCCCAGTACGACAGTCCGATGGCACAGGCCTCGGCGATGGTCCGGTCGGAGTATCCGCCGGTACGCCGGCGCACGTCTGCCAGGCGCGTAGGAGAGATCAGCACGAGACGAGCGCTCGGTTCCATCATTGAAGACTCAACACCCTTCCAAGGTACGAAGGCTAGCCTAACCTAAATTAGGGTGGCCTAACTAGCGTCTCTCCAGGCCCGCCAGAGTCGCGCGTAGCGGCCGCCCAGGGCCACCAACTCCTCGTGCGTACCCTGCTCCACGACGCGTCCCGCATCCAGCACCGCGATCCTGTCGGCGGCCACCGCCTGGGTCAGCCGGTGGGCCACGAACAGGGTGGTCCGCCCGGCGCAGGCGGCCAGTACGGCCCGTTCCAGCTCGGCGGCGCCCTCGCTGCCCGCTTCCGCGGTCGACTCGTCGAGCACCACCACGGGCGCCCGGCCCAACACCAGCCGGGCCAGGGCGACCTGGGCGACCTTCGTACCGTCCAGCCGGGCACCGCCCTCGCCGACCGCGGAGTTCAGACCCTCGGGCAGCGCATCGACCCACTCGGCCGCCCCTACGGTGCCCAGCGCGGCCAGCAGTTCGGCGTCGGTCGCCTCCGGCGCGGCCAGTCGCAGGTCATCGGCGAGCGGCCCGGAGAACACGTGCGTCTCCTGGGTCAGGATGCTCACCAGCGCCCTCGCCGCGGCCTCGTCCAGATCGGCGAGGTCGGTCGACCCGATCCGCACCGACCCGGCCTCCGGGGTCCCGATGCCGGCGATGAGCGCGGCCAGGGTCGTCTTGCCGGCGCCCGTCGCGCCCACCAGGGCCAGCGAGCCGCCCGCCGGGATCGTCAGGCTGACATCGCTCAGGACCGGCTCCTCGGCTCCGGGGTAACGGAACGTCAGCCCCTTCACCGTCACCGGGTACGGCTCCTCGCCCGCCGGCGCGGCGGTCGCATCGCCCACCAGCCGGTCCTCCGTGGACTCCGCCAGCACCCCGACGAGCCGGGTCAGGCTCGCGCCCGACTTCTGGGCCTCGTCGAAGGTGAACATGATCGCGCCCAGCGGGGTGAACAGGCGGTGGAACACCAGCGGCGCCGCCGCCACTTCGCCGAGGGTGGCGGAGCCGGTCTCCAGCAGGGCGTAGCCCACCACGAGGATCAGGACCAGGCCGATGAACTCCGCGCGGTTCTCCCGGCCGACGAACCGGCCGAAGAAGTGGAACACCTCGATGCCGAGGTCCCGCACCCGCCGCGAATCGTCGGAGACCTTCTCGCGGAAGGCCTCCTCCAGGCGGTGTGCCCGTACCGTCTCGATGCCGTTCAGACCGCTGATCAGCGCCTGCGCGCGCTCGGCCTGGGCCACCGCGCGCTTGCGGTAGAGCGGGGCGGACCGGGGCAGGTACCAGCGCAGGGCCAGCGCGTAGGCCGGCAGCGCGCACGCGCCGGCCAGCCCGAGCCGCCAGTCGAGGCCGAACATGCCGACCGTGGCGATGGCCACCAGGATCCCCGCGGAGAACACCGTGGGGATGGCCGAGCGGATGCCCTTGGACAGGACGGCGACGTCGTCGCCGACCCTGGAGAGCACGTCTCCGCGGCCCACTTGCTCGACCCGGGCGCTGGGCATGCCCAGCACGGCCCGTACGGCACCTTCGCGCAGGTGCGCGAGCAGGTCGGCGCCGAGCCGCCCGATCAGGTAGGCGGACAGGGCGGTGGCCGCCGCGCCGAGCAGCGCGGCGGCCACCATCCACGCCCCGATCGTGATCAGGACCGAGCGCGGTTCCCCCTCGGTCACTGCGTCGACCACCTGGCCGAGCAGTAGTACGGGGAGCATCTGGAGAGCCGCCCCGGCGACCGTGCTGAGTACGGCGCCGGACGTCAGCCAGGGCATCGTGCGGCAGTTCGCCGCGACCCATCGGGCTGCTTCACGTCCGGTCGTCGTACGCAGGGTTGCCGGGGCGACCCGAATGTCCGTGGTGCTCACACCTAGCCGACCGACTTGACGAGCTCGTCGATGGCGAACGGCAGGGCCGGCAGGGTGGCCTGGGACATGGCGGCGCCGGCGGCCGGGCCCTCGCTGTCCAGCAGGTAGGACACCTTGTTGGCCTTGGTGACCTTCAGGTTGGCGAACAGGTCGGACTTCTTCAGCGCGTCCGTGTCGGCCTTGTCGTTGATGACGAAGACGCGGTCGACGTCGATGAGGTCCATGCGCTCCGGGGAGAGCGCGAAGGAGAACTTGCCGTCCGAGATCTTGTCGAGCTCGGTCTGACCCTTGAAGCCCATGCCGGTCAGGAGCTGGCCGCGCACGTCGGTGGTGGTGAAGGGGTTGACCGCGTCCTTGTACCAGGACACCGCAACGGCCGTCTGGGTGGCGAACTCGGGGTGCGCCGTCTTGACCGCGGCGAGCTTGTCCTGGATGCCCTGGACCATCGCCTTGCCCTCGGTCTCCTTGCCGACCGCCTTGGCGATCTGGAGGGCGTTGTCCTGCCACGGAGCGCTGAAGGGCTCCTTCTCGGTCTTGGTGCGGCCGACCGTCGGGGCGATCTTCGACAGCTTGTCGTAGGCGGCCTGGTCGACCTCGGAGTAGACCGCGATGATCAGGTCGGGGCGCAGGGCCGCGATCTTCTCGAAGTTGGGGCCGGCGTCACCGTTGTTCATGATGACCTCGGGCTTGGTCTCGCCCCACTTGTCCTTCACCCAGGGCCACTGGGTGTTGATGTCGGGGCTCTGACCGGCCGGGTTCGGGTACTGGTCGACCATGCCGACCGGCTTGATGCCGAACGCGAGGACGTTCTGGTCGTCGGTGTAGCCGACGGTGACGACGCGCTGGGGGGCCTTCTTGACCTCGGTGGAGCCGAAGAAGTGCTCGACGGTGACCGGGAACGCACCGGTGGCGGCCGGGGCGTTGGCGCTGTCGTCCTTCTTGTCCTTGTCGGCCGAGTCGGAACCGCACCCGGCAAGGAGGCCTACACCGAGGGCCGCGGCGGACACGGTTGCCGCCAGCTGCCGCCAGGGCTTCATACGTGTCGTTCGGTCGAGGAGCATGCGGGATCCCTTGCTTTCGTGCTGTCCACTGCGGCCCCACTTAGGGCAGGCAAACCGTACCCCGGGGAAGTGAGGTAAGCCTAGCCTAAGTTACGAGGCTCTCGTTTCAGCTGCCCGCACTCTGGACGCCCTCACTCTGGACGTGGGTCCGCCCGATCGGCACGACGAGCGGCCGGTCGCCCACCGGGTCGTCAATCACCATGGCACGCAGGCCGAATGCCTCGAGCAACAGCTCGGCGGTCAGCACCTCGCGCGGGTGACCCTGCGCCAGGACCGAACCGGCCTTCATCACGATCAGGTTGTCGCTGTAGCGCGCGGCCAGATTGAGGTCGTGCAGCACCATGACCACGGTGCATCCCGACTCGTGCAGGTCGTCGACCAGGTCGAGCACGTCGATGGCGTGCGCCAGGTCCAAATAGGTGGTGGGCTCGTCGAGCAGCAGCAGGTCGGTGCCCTGAGCGAGGGTCATCGATATCCACACGCGTTGACGCTGGCCCCCGGAGAGGGCGTCGACGGGACGGTCGGCCAGGTCGGCCACCCCCGTCATGGCCAGCGCCCGCTCCACCACGGAGGCGTCGTCCGAGGACCACTGCCGCAGCCAGCTCTGGTGCGGATGCCGGCCCCTGGCGACCAGGTCGGCCACGGTGAGGCCTTCCGGCGCGACCGGCGCCTGGGGCAGCAGGCCGAGCTTCTTCGCCACGTCCCGGGTCCGCAGCCGGGCGATGTCCTCGCCGTCCAGGACGACGGACCCGCTGGTCGGCTTGAGCAGCCGCGACAGGGTCCGCAACAGGGTCGACTTGCCGCACCCGTTGGGGCCGATGATCGTGGTCACCACCCCCGGCGGGATCGACACGTCGAGCGCGTCGATGACGGTCCGGTCGCCGTACCCGACCGTGACGCCCTTGGCCGCCAGCCGCGGAACTCCATCGACCCCGGACCGGCTCTCGGTGATGTACTGAGCGACCACGGCTCCCCCTCTATTTAGGCTTGCCTAACCTTTCTATCACCTAGCGGCGGTTCGCCCGCACCAGGAGGTAGATGAGGAAGGGGCCGCCGATCGCGGCGGTGACCACACCGACCGGCAGGGTGACCGGCAGCGCCGTACGGGCGACCAGGTCCGAGCCGATCAGCAGCAGCGATCCCACCACGGCGGACGCCACCAACGGCGGGGTGGGGGACTTCGTCAGACGGATCGCCACCTGCGGCGCCACCATGGCGACGAAGGGGACCGGTCCCGCCGCGCTCACCGCGAAGCCCGCCAGGAGCACCGCGCACAGCAGCAGGACGGCCCGTACCAGCGCGTACCGGACGCCGAGGCCCGCGGCCACGTCGTCGCCGAAGTGCAGCGGCTTGAACTGGAACGCCACGCACGACACGACCACCGCGAGGGCGAGCGTGCCCCAGAGGGCCACCCCCACCTCGTCCCACGACCGGTTGTCCAGGGAGCCGACCAGCCAGGCCTGGGCCCGCGCCACGTCCCTGATGTCGGCGGTGACCAGCAGCCAGGTCGTGATCGCCTCCATCACGGCGCTCACGGAGAGGCCGATGAGGATGAGCCGGAAGCCGTCGACCCCGCGCCGCCACGCCATGAAGTACACCAGCAGTCCCGTGCCGAGACCTCCCGCCAGCGCCGCCCCGGACAGCCCCACGGAGCTGACGACCGCGGCCGTGGCCCCGCCCGACACGGTCACCAGGCAGACCGCGACCGCGCTGGCGCCTCCGGTGATCCCCAGGATGTCCGGACTGGCCAGCGGATTGCGGGCGATGGACTGGGTGATCGCCCCGGACATGCCCAGCGCGATGCCCACGACGAGCCCGGCCAGGGCCCGCGGCATGCGCAGGTCCATGATCACGAACTGGTCGACCTGCTCGCCGCCGCCGAAGAGGGTGGCGACCACCTGCGGCAGGCCGAGGGGGAAGTCCCCCACGGCGATGGACAGGCAGAACACCAGGAAGGCCGCCGCCATCAGCAGCAGCGTGACCAGCACGATCCTGGGCCGCCAGACGAACGACATGCCGCCGAGCCGCACACCGGGCGCCACCGACGGCTTCTTTGCGGGCTTCACCACTGTCACGTTCATGCGCTCTTGAACTTTCCCCGCCACACCAGGACCGCGAAGAACGGGGCGCCGAGGAGAGCGACGAGGACGCCCGCGTCCAGCTCTCCCGGCCGCACCACGACGCGTCCCACGATGTCGCAGACCAGAAGGACGACCGCGCCGAGAAGACCCGCGTACGGCACCAGCCAGCGGTAGTCGGGCCCGGCCAGATAGCGGGCCACGTGCGCCACCATGAGCCCGAGGAAGGCGATGGGGCCGCACGCCGCCGTGGCCGCACCCGCCAGCAGCGTGATGGCGATGATGCCGACGGTCCGGATCAGCGCGATGTTCACGCCCAGTCCGCGCGCCACGTCGTCGCCCAGGTTCAGCAGGTTGACGGAGGGCAGGGTGGTCAGCGCCAGCACCAGTCCGACCACGATGAAGGCCGTCACCGGCCAGATGACGTCGAACCCGACGCCCGCCACCGACCCGGCGTTCCAGAACCGCAGGGCGTTCAGCGCCGCCTTGTCCGACAGCGCGACCGCCGTCGTCATCGCCATCAGGAACACCGTGACCCCCTGACCGGCCAGAGCGAGCGTCAGCGGATTGCCCGCGCCCCGGCCGATGCTCGACAGCCCGAAGACGACGACACCGGCGAGCGCGGCTCCCAGGAAGGCGAACCAGACGTACTCGAACGGGTTCGTGAGCCCGAGCAGGGCGATCGCCGACACCACGGCGAACGAGGCGCCGGTGTTCACCCCGAGAAGGCCGGTGTCCGCGATGGGGTTGCGCGTGTACCCCTGGATCAGTGCTCCGCCGACGCCCAGGGCGATGCCCGCCACGATCGCGAGGACCGTACGGGGCACCCGTACGGTCCTCATGATGAGCCGGGCTTCGGAGAGCTTCTGGTCGGGGTCCGGATCCGCGAAGAGCCCGTGCCACGCCTCGGCGGGGCTCAGCGCCCGCGCGCCGACGGCGAGGGACACCAGCGCCGCGGCCACGAGGACCGCGAAGAGGGCGACCAGACCCACGATCCGCCGCCGCCGGGCCTGCGCGACGACCCGGGAAGGCGCCGGGCACCCGACCGCGGGCGGGCCGCCGGCAGGGAGGCGAGTACCAGTGGACACGGACGTTCCTTATGTATGGGGCAACTGGTTGCACACTACTGCCGTGCCCCGGGGGCGAGAACGCCCGGGAGGCACGGCAGTGGCTGAACGGGGCCGGCTGAACGGGGGCCGGTCGAACGGAGCCCGGTCGATCGGAGCCGGTTGAACGGGGCCGGTTGAACGGGGCCGGTCAGACGGCCGGCTGGCGGGCTCCGCCGCCCGCTCCCCCGGCGACCGGGCGGGCCTGGTCGGGCACGGACTTGAGGTTCCGGTCGAGTATCGAGTCGAGTATCTCCCCTACCCGTACCGCGGTGTTGGACAGCAGGGAGGAGGTGATGCCGTGCGTGTGCTCGGTTCCGCCCTGGAGGTAGATGCCGCAGCTCAGTTCGAGGTCGGTCGCCACCCGGTAGTCGCGCTCGACCCGGACGCGGCCCTGGTCGTCGCGGTGGCAGCGGTCCGCGACCTCGCCGAGCAGCCCCAGGCCGTCGGCCTGCTGGTACCCGGTGGCGCACACCACGACGTCGGCGTCGAGCACGCTCTCCTCGCCGGTGACCAGGGACTTGATGCTGGCGCGGACCCCGTCGGCCGTCTCCTCCACGCCCGTCAGGCGCGAGACGTTCAGGAAGCGGAGCCGCTCGGTGCCGAGGACCTTCTCCTGGTACGACTGCCGGTACAGGTCGTCGATGAGGTCGATGTCGACCACGGAGTAGTTGGTGTTGCCGTGGTAACCCATCAGCCGCTGCTTCACGTCCTCCGGGGCGGTGAAGTACTCGTCCACCGCCTGGGGGTCGAAGATGCGGTTGGCGAAGCTGCTGTCGTCCGCCGGGCTGTAGCCGTAGCGGGAGAAGACCGCGCAGACCTCGGCCTGCGGGAAACGGCGGTGCAGGTAGGCCACGTTCTCGGCGGCGCTCTGGCCGGCGCCGACCACGATGAAGCGGGTGGGCTCGCTGCCTTCGAGCGCGTCGACCTTGGTCAGCAGGTCGGTGTTGTGCCAGACGTGGTCGGTCCGCTCGACGCCCTCCGGCATGACCGGGCGCAGCCCGGTGGAGATGACGAGGTTGCGGGCACGGTGGACGACGACCTCGTCGCCGGATCGCGCCGTCACGTCGAGGTACTCCACGACGCCGTCGCGCACCACGGGCTCGACGGAGACGACCTGGTGGCCGTACGAGACCATGTCGTCGACCTTGGCGGCGGCCCACTCGAGGTAGTCGTGGAACTCGACCCGCAGCGGGAACAGGTTCTTGTGGTTGACGAAATCGATCAGCCGGCCCTTCTCCTGCAGGTAGCAGAGGAAGCTGTATTCGCTGGTCGGGTTCCGGAGCGTCACCAGGTCCTTCATGAAGGACACTTGCATCGTCGCGTCGTCGATGAGCATGCCGCGGTGCCACCCGAAGCGGGGCTGCTGCTCGAAGAAGTGGGCGGTGACCGCCTCTTGCCTTCCGACGCGCACGTTGTGCTCGCTGAGCGCGATCGCCATGGCGACGTTCGACGGCCCGAAGCCGATACCGATCAGGTCGTGGATCAGTGGTGCGTCGCCAGGAAGAGCCTGTGACATGTCACTCCCATTGGTGCGGGACAGCCGCCTGCCAGGCGTCGTGTCAGGGGTGGGGGAAAGGGGGTGTCCAGGCGCACCGGTGACCGGCAGCCGAGTGGAACTTAGGTAAAGCTAACCTGATCCAGACGGCCTGTCGACCAGACAAACCGGACAACAGACCCGCACTCGGGTCAATCGAGCCCAGAATCGGGGCTGTTGCGCCGTTAGGTAAGGCTTGCTTTACTTACGTTTGCTTATTTCGCTCTTCCGAGGAGGAACCCCGATGCGGGTCGTCATGTTCGGCTATCAGACCTGGGGCCATCGCACCCTGAAGGCGCTCCTGGACTCCGAGCACGACGTCGTGATGGTCGTGACCCACCCCAAGAGCGAGCACGCCTACGAGAAGATCTGGAGCGACTCGGTCGCCGACCTCGCCGAGGAGCACGGCGTCCCGGTCGTCATCCGCAACCGCCCCGACGACGAAGAGCTCTTCCAGCAGCTCAAGGAAGCCGACGCGGACATCCTCGTCGCGAACAACTGGCGCACCTGGATCCCGCCGCGCATCTACACCCTCCCGCGGTACGGCACCCTCAACGTGCACGACTCCCTCCTCCCGAAGTACGCGGGCTTCTCCCCCCTCATCTGGGCGCTCATCAACGGCGAGCCCGAAGTGGGCGTCACGGCGCACATGATGGACGAGGTGCTCGACGCCGGAGACATCGTCATGCAGCGCTCGATCCCCGTCGGTCCGACGGATACGACCACTGACCTGTTCCACAAGACGGTCGACCTGATCGCCCCGGTGACGATCGGCGCCCTCGACCTCATCGCCTCCGGCCAGACGGAGTTCACGAAGCAGGACCGCTCCCAGGCCACCTTCTTCCACAAGAGGGCCGAGGAGGACATTCGGATCGACTGGGCCTGGCCCGCGGAAACCCTGGAACGCCTGATCCGCGCCCAGTCCGCCCCGTACCCGGCCGCCTTCACCTTCCACAAGGGCAAGCGCCTGGAGATCCTCACGGCCGTCGTCTCGGAGGGCCGCTACGGCGGCACCCCGGGCCGCATCTTCTACCGCGAGGGCGAAGGCGTCGTCATCGTCGCCGGCGCGGACGCCCGCACGGGCCGCAACCACGGCCTGTCCATCACCGGCGTCCGCACGGAAGACGGCCGCGAACTCCCGGCGTCGGAGTACTTCAAGTCCATGGGCGGCTACCTCACGACCCGCCCGTAACCGGGCAAACCCCCTGAACCCCGGCCCGCCCCGGACGGTCCCCGGGCGGGCCGGCCCTCACCGCAGACATCCCGTTGCCCTGGGCGCAAGCCCAGGGCAACGGACTCGTGTCGGGTTCCATGGCCCCTCCGGCAGGCTCAGCGCACGTCCACGTAGTCCTCACGGCCCTTGGAGGCGTAGTGCGTCGAGGGGGCGTCCTCGTAGCGCATCTGCCAGGTGCCGTCCTGCTGCGCGGTGAACTTCCTGCTGAAGGTGCCGTTGGCCAGCGTCTTGGCGGTACCCAGCTGCTTCCAAGCGCCACCCGGCGTCGCCGGCTTGAAGAAGATCCGGACCGTCTGACCGGCGAACGGCTTCCAGGTGGTGCCGTACTTCTGCGTCAGCAGGCCCTTGGCGGTGATCGTCGTACCACGGCTCACGCCCTCGGGCGTGACGTCGTCAGCCGTGATCTGCGTCCACCGGCGGGCGAACTGGAAGGACTGGCTGGTGGTCGGGCCCACGTTCGCGGTGCCGTGGCGCAGGCGCCACAGACCGGTCTTGCCGGCGGGATACGGGTTCTTCAGGCTGAAGGCCGTGTTGTAGGTGGTGGTGGTGGAGCCGACATAGGTCCAGGTCTTGCCGTTGTCGGTCGAGAAGTCGAAGTGGACCCGGGCGGAAGCGCCGGCCGGGACGGTGCCGTCCTTGACGATCAGCTTGCCGGTGAAGGTGATCGTCCGATACTTGTCCACGCTTCCCACGAGGCCCTCGAAGGCGCTCATGTGGGTGGCGTGCACGGCGATGGAAGAGGACGCGGGCTGGAACCAGGCGCTGGAGAACCCGACCGTCATCTTCGCATCGCCCGTAACGACGAAGCCGTCCACTCCGTTGCCGCAGTCCTCCCGGTATACGGCGACGCAGCCGTCCTTGGTCACCGCAAGGCCCTCGTTCAGGGGCTTCTCCGTGCCGTCGTCGGCCGTGCGCGTGAGGGTGCCGCGAACGGGGATCTTGGTGCCGAACCGCGCGGTCAGCGTGGGGCCGGGCGAACTCACGTTCAGCTTCGTGGCCTGCTTGCGGATCGGCAGGGACAGCTTCTTCCACACGGACTCGCTGCCCACGAGCGAAGCCAGCAGATAGACCTCCCGCTCGTCGCCGCGGAAGGCGAAGGGGCCGGCGAACCGTCCCTCCCCGTCGGTGGTCAGCTGCGCAGTCTCTCCGCGGTAGTAGCCGTCGACCTGGACCCCGGCGCCCGCGAACGGCCTGACTTCACGCGTCTTCGGATCCTCCGCGACCACCCTGCCCGAGGCCTGCCCCGAACGGCTGTCATAGGACACCGAGGGCACCGAGGAGGTGAAGCCCTCGATCTTCGGGTTGAGGGCGTAGTTCAGCACCCCCTTGGTGGCGGCGACCTGCTCGTTGCTCTGGCCCTCGTTGCGGACCACCTCTAGGTCGTAGGCGGCCATCTTGTCCAGCTTGGCGGGCGCGGACGTGAAGATGCTGTAGCTGCAGTCCTCGCCCCCACACACGCCGTTGTCGAAGCCGCCGACCCGCGCGATGACCGCACTTGTGCCCCTCTCCCGCACCCGGACGGCGAGGGCGTCGCCGACCTGCCAGCCGTAGTCGCTCCGGAACTCGGCGCGAAACGCCCCGTCGGACCCGACCGAGGCGGTCACGTAGAACACGGCGTCCAAGCCCCCGCCCGCGGCCTGCGCTGCCGGGGCGGCGAGGAACGTGGACGCGGTGATACCGAGGGTGGCGCCAAGCGCCGTGATGAATCGTTGAGTTGACACGGATGATGCCTTCCGAAGCATGCAGGAGCGGGAAGCGCCGGCAGTACCGTCCTACGAGTGAGCCACTGCCACCCGTTCGACTCACGACACCGGGGGATGGTTGCCCCGCCCCCGAAAAGTCACCGGGGCTGCCCACCGGACCTGCCCGAGCGACAGAGCACGGGTGGCTCCTTTGCGCTGCACGCACGGGCATCGCCGTACGCCATCCACCTCGTGGGTCTCGACCTACGCCGTGCCGAAGGAGACGCCGTAGACCAGGTCAAGGCCCGCCCCGGCCTGTGGCCGCTCGTCCGCGGGCTCCTTCCGCGCCGGGTGGCCGGACAGGGCCACGCCGATGCCCTCACCGGCGGCAACGCCGCCGACTGCACGCACTTCGGGGAGGTCACGGACACCATCAAGGTCCGCCGGGCCGAGCCCGGCTGACCCCGATCTGCTCCCGCTCGTCCGGACCCTCGGCACCGAGGCGCGACAGAGCCCTCTGAGGACGAACTCGCCGCTGCCACGGCCCGCTCGCAGGGGCACATCGCCCTGCTCTCCGGGCCGAAGAGCTGCTGGACCTCCTGCCCCGACCGCTCGACGTGGAGCCGTGCGTCAAACGAGCGTCACGTGCCACTCCGATGTCACGGGCAAGGAAGCCGAAGTCGACGCAGGCGCGGCGACGAAAGTTCCCCGACCGCGGCCGCGCACGTGCCCGATCCCGTTCAATGAGAGCCATGAACAACGTGCTGGGGTTCGACGAAGACGAGCTACGTCGACTGGCGGGGCCCCGGTCCTTCGAGCGTGGTCTCGGCTATGTGTCCTCGGTGTCCGCGCTGGAGATCGGCGAGAGGTCGATCACCGCGGCCGTGGAGGGCACCGACGCCTACGAGGTCGACCTGACGGAACAGGCGAACGGACTCACCGGCCGATGTGACTGCCCATATGGGCAGGAGGGCAACTTCTGCAAGCACTGCGTGGCGGTGGGACTGACAGTCCTGCGACAGGCAGGGTCGGTTCCCCGTCACCGGGCCGCCGCTGCGTCTCCCGGCCGGCAGCTCACCACCTGGCTGGAATCCCGCAGCCGGGACGAACTTCTCTCTCTGGTGAAAGAGCACATCGCGGGCAACCGTAGCCTGCGCCACCGACTGGAACTTCGCGCGGCCGCCGCCGGAAACGACCTCAGCGCCGTTCGCGAGCGCGTCCTTGGTCTGCTCGACACCCGGCCCTTCGCCCGGTACGGCTACGTCGAGCACGCAGACGCCCACGCCTACGGGCTGCAGGCCGCAGAGGCGGTGTCCGCACTGCGCACGCTTACGGAGACCGGCCGGGCAACGGAAGCAGTGGAGGTGGCACGGGACGCGATCGAGGCCCTTGCCCGAACGTACGGAGAGATCGACGACTCGGACGGGGTCATCGGCAACGTGGCGAACGAGCTGGCCGAAGCGCACCTGGAAGCCTGCCGGACAGCTCGCCCCGACCCGGTCCGGACCGCCGACTGGCTGGTGGACCATCTCCTTGGCGACCTGAGCGACGCCACCGACATCCTGCTGCCCGACTACGCGGACGCCTTGGGCGCGGCGGGCCTGGCACGGGCTCACGAACGGGCCGCCGCGGCCCTGCGCGACTGCCCGAAGGGCTGGGCAGAGAAGTACCTCATGGAACAGCTGATGCGCGCCGAAGGAAGTGTGGACGCGCTGATCGCGCTCCACGCGGCGGACTTGGCCCCATCGGGCGCCACGCACCTGCTGATCGCTCAGGAACTGGAGCGGGCCGGCCGACCGGCCGAAGCCCTGGAGTGGGCCGAACGCGGTCTCCGCGAGGCCGACCCCGAGCACGGCCCCGACAGCCGCCTCTCGGGCTTCGTCTGCGAGCGCTACACCCGGGCCGGCCGCAGCGCCGACGTGCTCTCAATCCGCCGCGACGTACTGCTTCAGCGTCGCTCCCTGGCGGCATACCGGGACCTGCGCACGGCAGCCCGTGCGGCCGGCTGCTGGGACGAGACCGAGCGGACACGGGCGCTGGAGCTGCTCCGCGCGGACGCCCGTCCCCGCAAGAGCCTCGGCCCCACAGGCTCGGCCCTGCTCGACGCCTTGCTCGACGACGGCGACCACGACGCGGCCTGGGAAGCAGCCACGGCGGGCTACGCCGACAGCCGCCAGTGGCTCGCCCTCGCCGACCTCACCCGGGACGACCGTCCTGCCGACGCCCTGGCTGTCTACCTCCGCCTGATCGGCCCGCTGCTCACCCAGACCGGCGACGCCACGTACGAGCACCTGACCGAACTCCTGCTCAGCGCCCGCGTCTGCCACCGAGCCCTCGGCACGGAGGACGCGTTCACGGCTTACATGGCCACCCTGCGCGCCGAGCAGAAACGCAAACGAAAGCTGATGGCGATACTCGACCAGCACGGCCTGTATCACCCGAGCAGTTCCGCTCGGTTACGCCGAAAAGACATGCGAGAGACGACCCAGCCCGTCTCTCCGGCTTCCGGACCGGAGCGGGTACCCGGCGGGGCGTGTCGGGATCACACCGGCCTGACCGGATCCTGCTGATCTTGCGACCGCGCCGCTCCGCCTAACGCATCACAGGCCCCTGTAGGCGAGTTGTCCCAGGCGCGTGACCCGCAATCACCCGCTCTCAGACGGCTTGCGGAGGGGTCGGTCAATCACGCTGAGTTACCATGATCAGGGTTGCTCCCGCCCCATGTCACTCGGAATCCGCGGGTCTCGCGGCGCGCGCATCGGCACCCAAGCCATCGATCCGGCCGCGCCTGTGGGCGCGACCGGGACGATGTGATGGATCTTCAGAACCTGCGTCATTTGAGCGTCAGGGCTTCACGTAGCGGCGCAACAGCGCTTAGGAGGGCCGCGACACTACTGCTAAAACTGCAGGTCAGGCAGCTTCCGCAAGTTCCGGCACGCCTTCACTCGTTGCGTGTACGGAAACAGCTCGAACAGCTGAAGACCTCCAATAACCGCAGGTCAGGCGTCCTTCGCCACCCGCTCCAGGATGGCCACGCACTCGACGTGGTGCGTCATCGGGAAGAGGTCGAAAGCGCGCAGGGTGCGGACCTTGTAGCCCGCCTCCTGGAAGTAGCCCAAGTCGCGGGCCAGGGCCGCCGGGTCGCAGGCCACGTAGGCGATGCGGCGCGGGGTGAGGCCGGCCACCTGGCGGACCGTCTGCTTGCCTGCGCCCGCGCGGGGCGGGTCCAGGACGACCAGGTCGCATTCGGTGATGCCGGTCTTCGGGAGGATCTGCTCGACCTTGCCCTGCTCGATGCGGACGCGGGGGAAGTCCGTGAGGTTGTGGCGGGCGTCCTCGACCGCGCGCTTCGTGGACTCGATGCCCAGCACCGCGCCGGTCTCGCCGAGGCGTTCCGCGAGGGCGCCCGCGAAGATGCCGACGCCGCAGTAGAGGTCGAGGGCCATCTCGCCCTTGCGCGGCATCAGGCCCTGCATGACGGCCTTGATCAGGGTGTCGGCGGCCTGGGGGTGGACCTGCCAGAAGCCGCCCATGCCCACGCGGTACGTACGGCCGTCCGCGCGCTCGCGCACGAAGGGGCGGCCGTGGACGCGGTGGACTCCGCCGTCCTTCTCCTCGACGCGCAGGACCGAGACCGGCTTGTCGAGCTCGACGAGCGGGAGACGGCCGCCGGGGCGGGGGGTCAGGACGACCTGGCGGTCGCCCGAGCCGGTCGCGGCGATGGCCTCGACGGTGGCCATCTGGGGCCAGTCCTGCTGCTCGATGCCGAGCTCGGTGACGCCCGGCGCCGCGATCATGCAGTGGTCGACCGGCTGGATGTCGTGCGAGCGGTGCTTGCGCAGGCCCACGACGCCGTCCTCGTCGATCGCGTACTGCACGCGGGTGCGCCACTGCGGGACCTGCCCGGCGGGCACCTTGTCGCCCTCGGCCGGCATGACCGTACCGTCCCAGCCGGCCTGCTCCGGGGTGAGCCCGGCGAGCCGCAGCAGCTGTTCGGCGATGACCTCGCCCTTGAGCCGGCGCTGGGCGCCCGGCTTGGCGTGCTGCCAGTCGCAGCCGCCGCACTTGTCGGGGCCGGCGTACGGGCAGGGGGCCTCGACGCGGTCCTTGGAGGGGTCGAGGACGGTGATGGCGTCGGCGCGCAGGAAGCGGGAGTCGGTGTCGCCCTCCGTCACGCGCGCGATGATCTTCTCGCCGGGCAGGGTGTGCCGGACGAACAGGACGCGGCCTTCGGCGGTCCGGGCGATGCAGTGCCCGCCGTGCGCGACGGGGCCGACCTCGACCTCGTACTCCTCCCCGACCAGTGACTGCTTCTCGTTCTGCTCGCTCGTCATGGTGGGGAGACTCCAAGGAGATGTGGATCAGAAGATCAGAATCGAAAAGGAACGGCCGGACGACCGACCCACCAGTTTACGTGGATCTCGTCCGGCCGTTCGCCACCCCGGCCCCGGGGCGGCCGATGCCCTGCGGCTACTTCCCCGCCGGGTCCTTCGGACGCGGACGCGGGGTGTCGACCGGCCCGCGGCGCACCGCGCCCGGGGCGTTCCACTCCGCGCGCTTCTTCGCCCGCTTCTTCGCCAGCTCCGAGGACTCCAGCTGGTAGGGCACCGAGGTGACCATCACGCCGGGGGTGAAGAGCAGCCGGCCCTTGAGGCGCAGCGCGCTCTGGTTGTGCAGCAGGTGCTCGTACCAGCGTCCGACCACGTACTCGGGGATGTACACGCTGACGGCGTCGCGCGGGTTCTCGCTGCGCAGGCCCTTCACGTACTCGACGACCGGGCGGGTGATCTCGCGGTACGGGGAGTCGAGGATCTTGAGCGGGACGTTGATGCCCCGCCGCTCCCACTCCTCGCGCAGGGCCTTGGTCTCGACCGGGTCGACGCTGATGCTGAGCGCCTCCAGCCGGTCCGAGCGGGTCAGCTTGGCGAAGGCCAGGGCGCGCAGGGTGGGCTTGTGGACCTTGGAGACCAGGACGATGGAGTGGACCCGGGAGGGGCGCACGCTGTCGTCGCTCGGGCCCTCGGCGGCGGCGATCTCGTCGGCGACCCGGTCGTAGTGCTTGCGGATCGCGGACATCGTTCCGTAGAAGATGACCATGCCGAGCAGGGCGACCCAGGCGCCGTGGGTGAACTTGGTGGCCAGGACGACCACCAGCACCATGCCGGTGAAGAAGGCGCCGAAGGTGTTGATCGCCCGGGACCGGTGCATCCGGCGACGCGCGGCCGGATCGCGCTCGGCGCGCAGGTGGCGGTTCCAGTGCCGGACCATGCCGATCTGGCTCAGCGTGAAGGAGACGAAGACGCCGACGATGTAGAGCTGGATCAGCTTCGTCGAGTCGGCGTCGTAGATCCACACCAGCAGCATCGCGGCGCCCGCGAGCAGCACGATGCCGTTGGAGAAGGCGAGGCGGTCTCCGCGGGTGTGCAGCTGGCGCGGCAGGTAGCGGTCCTGGGCGAGGATCGAGCCGAGCAGCGGGAAGCCGTTGTACGCGGTGTTCGCGGCGAGGAAGAGGACCAGCGCGGTGGCCGCGGCGAGCACGATGAAGAGGAAGCTGCCGTTGCCGAAGACGGCCTCGGCGACCTGGGAGATGACCGGGTGCTGGACGTAGCCGGTGCCGACCGGGACGCCGTTCTCCAGCAGGTCGGTGGCGGGCTTCTCCGCCATCTTGACGTCGGTGGCCATGGCCAGGCCGATGATCCCGCAGAACATGGTGACGGCCAGGCCGCCCATGAGGGCGAGGGTGGTGGCCGCGTTCTTGCTCTTGGGCTTGCGGAAGGCGGGTACGCCGTTGCTGATGGCCTCGACGCCCGTGAGGGCCGCGCAGCCGGAGGAGAAGGCGCGCAGCAGCAGGAAGACCAGCGCGAAGCCGGCGAGCCCCTGGTGTTCGGGTTTGATCTCCAGGCCGGCCGTCGGGGCCTCCATGGTGTCGCCCATGACCAGGCCGCGCCAGGCGCCCCACGCGATCATCACGAAGACGGCGCCGACGAACACGTAGGTCGGGATCGCGAAGAGATTTCCGGATTCCTTCACACCGCGCAGATTCATCAGCGTGAGCAGCAGAATCATGATCATCGCGGAGAGCACTTTGTGCTCGATGACGAAATCGACGGCGGAGCCGAGATTCTCGACCCCGGAGGAGATCGATACGGCG
Source organism: Streptomyces sp. NPDC058289 (assembly GCF_042880975.1). Classification (NCBI taxonomy): domain Bacteria; kingdom Bacillati; phylum Actinomycetota; class Actinomycetes; order Kitasatosporales; family Streptomycetaceae; genus Streptomyces; species Streptomyces sp. NPDC058289. The sequence goes on along the minus strand of NZ_JBHVYI010000017.1, from coordinate 88,635 downwards.
ACCGTGAGGACGTAGTCGACGAGCAGGGCGCTCGCGACGGTGAGACCGGCCCGGGGTCCGAGGTTGGTGTTGGCGACCTCGTAGTCACCGCCGCCGCTGGGGTAGGCGTGGACGTTCTGCCGGTAGGAGGCGACCACGGTGAACATCAGCACGACGACCGCGACGGCGATCCAGGGGCTGAAGTGGTACGCCGACACGCCCGCGATCGACAGGACCAGCAGGACCTCGCCGGGGGCATATGCCACCGAGGAGAGCGGGTCGGACGCGAACACGGGGAGGGCGATCCGCTTGGGAAGGAGGGTTTCCCCGAGGCGGTCGCTGCGTAGCGCCCGGCCGATCAGGATCCGTTTGGGCACGTCGGTCAGTTTGGACACGCAGAGGATCGTAAGCGTTCGAAATCGGCCTGACGAACCCCCCACCCCTATACGGCGGGAAGTCCCACCGCATCCAGGGCAAAGGAGCGCCGCATCCAGGGCAAAGGAGGCCCGCCTCCCGTCCAAATGGTCACACTGGTGACCGCCCGTGTGTAGCTTGGGCCATGGTCTGAGACCCTGTTAAGCCAGAGCAGCAATGAGGCTGGAACCCAGCGAGCCGCTGACAGCCGGAAGGACGGCCGTGCACATCGTCATTATGGGCTGCGGAAGAGTGGGCTCCGCCCTCGCGCAGACCCTGGAACAGCAGGGGCATACGGTCGCGGTCATCGACCAGGACCCCACCGCATTCCGCCGGCTGGGGGCATCCTTCGGCGGCCGTCGCGTCACCGGAGTCGGCTTCGACCAGGACACGCTGCGCGAGGCCGGCATCGAGGAGGCGGGCGCCTTCGCCGCGGTGAGCAGTGGTGACAATTCCAACATCATCGCCGCCCGGGTGGCCCGCGAGATGTTCGGCGTCGAGAACGTCGCCGCCCGCATCTACGACCCCAAGCGCGCCGAGGTCTACCAGCGCCTTGGCATCCCCACCGTCGCCACCGTCCGCTGGACGGCCGACCAGATGCTCCGTCGGCTGCTGCCTTCGGGCGCCGAGCCGCTGTGGCGCGACCCGAGCGGCGGTGTCCAGCTCGCGGAGGTGCACACCTCCACCGCGTGGATCGGCCAGAAGGTCAGCCGGCTGCAGGAGGAGACCGGCGTCCGCGTCGCCTTCCTCACCCGGCTGGGCGAGGCCATGCTGCCGACGTCGGCGACCGTCCTCCAGGAGGGCGACCTCGTCCACGTGATGATGCGCACGGACGAGATCGACAAGGTGGAGGCCGCCTTCGCCGAGGGTCCTGAGGAGGCACACGCATGAGGGTCGCGATCGCCGGAGCCGGTGCGGTGGGCCGTTCCATCGCGGGCGAGCTCCTCGAGAACGGCCACGAGGTGCTCCTCGTGGACAAGGCCCCGACCGCCATCTCGGTGGAGCGGGTGCCGCAGGCGGAGTGGCTGCTGGCCGACGCCTGCGAGATCACCTCGCTCGACGAGGCGGCGCTCCAGCGCTGCAACGTGGTCATCGCCGCGACCGGCGACGACAAGGTCAACCTGGTCGTCTCCCTCCTCGCCAAGACCGAGTACGGGGTGCCCCGGGTCGTGGCGCGGGTGAACAACCCGAAGAACGAGTGGCTCTTCAACGAGTCCTGGGGCGTCGACGTCGCCGTTTCCACGCCGCGCCTGATGTCGGCGCTGGTCGAGGAAGCCGTCAGCGTCGGCGACCTGGTCCGGCTGCTGCGCTTCAGCCACGGCGACGCCAACCTCGTCGAGCTGACCCTGCCCGCCGACTCCCAGGTCGCGGGCAAGCAGATCAGCGAGATCACCTGGCCCGAGGACACCTCGCTGGTCACGATCATCCGCGGCAACCGGGTGCTCACGCCGCACGGCGAGGAGACCCTGGAGCCGGGCGACGAGCTCCTCTTCGTGGCCGCCCAGGCCCGCGAGGAGCAGCTGGAGGACCTCCTCCAGGCAGCGGACTAGCCTGCGGCCCGCTGAACGCCGAAAAGGGGCGGCTGACCACCACGGTCAGCCGCCCCTTCGCACGTCCCCGGGCCTGCGGCCCAGCCGGTCCAATCCGACGCCGGGCAAAGTCCAGCCCCGCCGGCGTTTGAGGCGCGGGGTCCGGGGCGGAGCCCCGGGGGCCCGGGCGCAGCCCGCTCCCATCCCGCGCAGCAAGCACGCGCACGCAGCGGCGTACGGTTCAGGCTCCCCGGCCCTCCGCGGCCTTGGCGGCCTTCGCCGCCTTCTCCGCGGCCTCCTCGGCCTCCCACTCCTCGATCACGTTGATCGGCGGCGGCGCCTGCGCCAGGAAGAGCCACGTGAAGTACACGGCGAGCACCATCGGCGGCAGCTTCAGCGCGATCAGCACCCAGCCGAGCTGCGTCGCGTCGCCCCACCAGTACAGCGGGAAGAGGATCGCGTACTTCGCGAGGAAGATCAGGCCCCAGGCCAGGCTGGCCTTGACGTACGCCTTCTTGCGCCCGGGGTTGCGCGTGCGCCAGGAGAGGTTCTCTTTGAAGACCGGTCCCAGGATCACGCCCAGCAGCGGGAAGCCCACCAGCGCGGAGAGCGTGAAGGCCACGCCGAGACCGGCGCCGTAGATCATGCCGGGCAGGTAGAAGCCCTTCGCGCTGCCCGTGAACAGGGCGAAGGCCACGCCCACGCCCACGCCGAAGACCCCGCTGAAGGCGTGCTTGACGGTGTCCTTGCGCAGCAGCCGCACGATCACCAGCAGGACGGCGACCGCGCCCGCCGCGATGGCGGACAGCTTCACGTCCTTGTTGATCGTGTAGATCATGACGAAGAGCAGGCCGGGGAGCATCGTCTCCACGGTGCCCCGGATGCCGCCGAAGGCGTCGAAGAGGGCGGCCTGCGTGACGGCCTTCTGGTCCGCGGTCGGTTCCGCGGCGGGATCCGTCCCGGGCGTGGTCGGTTTGTCGAGTGACGTCACCGTCAGTGCTCCTGTCCGAGCGGTCGGAGTTCGTACTTCGGGTTGAAGAGCACCCGACGGCCGTGGCTCATCGAGATCCGCCCGGAGGCGATCATGCGACGGCCGGGTTCGATTCCCACGATCGAGCGACGTCCGAGCCAGACGACGTCCAGCGCGGCCGAGCCGTCGAACAGCTCGGCCTCCAGGGCGGGGACGCCCGCGCGCGGCCGCAGGGTGACGGTCCTCAGGGTTCCGGTCACCTTCACTATCTGACGGTCGTGGCAGTCGCAGATCCGCGTGCACCCCGCGGCTTCTGCGTCCTCCTGCAGCTCCGCGGAATGCAGCTCCTCCTGCGAGGTGGACAGCCGCTCTATCATCCGGCGGAACCTGCCCGCAGGCCTGGCGGGCTTCGCCGGCTTCGCGGGCTTCTCGGGACGCGGTTCAGCACTCATACAGGAAGCGTACCGGCGCCCCCACTACCTCTCGAAGCGGTATCCCATGCCCGGTTCGGTGATGAAGTGCCTCGGGTGCGAGGGGTCGGCCTCCAGCTTGCGCCGCAGCTGGGCCATGTAGACCCGCAGGTAGTTGGTCTCGGTCCCGTACGAGGGCCCCCAGACCTCCTGGAGGAGCTGTTTCTGGCTGACCAGTTTGCCGCCGTTGCGCACCAGCACCTCCAGCAGGTGCCACTCGGTGGGCGTGAGGCGTACGTCGCGTCCGGCGCGCACCGCCTTCTTCGCCGCGAGGTCCACCGTGAAGGTCTCGGTCTCGACGACCACCTCGTCCTCGCCGGCCCCGGCCCCCGGTTCCGCCCGCCGGACGGCGGCGCGCAGCCTGGCGAGCAGCTCGTCCATGCCGAAGGGCTTGGTGACGTAGTCGTCGGCGCCCGCGTCCAGCGCCTCGACCTTCTCGTCGGAGCTGTGCCGGGCGGAGAGGACCAGGATCGGGACCCGGGTCCAGCCGCGCAGCCCCCTGATCACCTCGACCCCGTCCATATCGGGCAGGCCGAGGTCCAGGACGACCACGTCGGGGTGGCGGGCGGCCGCCAGTTCCAGGGCGCTCGCCCCGTCGGCGGCCGCGTCGACCTCGTACTTGCGTGCCTTCAGGTTGATCACGAGGGCCCGGACGATCTGGGGTTCGTCGTCCACCACGAGCACCCGGGTCATTGAGGTCCTGCCTTCTGTCGCATCGAATCGAGATCAAAATCCGCCGGGTGTCCCCCGGCCCCGCCCGGCTCCGGCCCTCCGGCCCCGCCGGACGCGCTGCGCCCCTCGCCGTCCACGCTCACGGGGATCTGCGGCCGCCCGCCGGCCACCGCCCGGAGCGTGAGCACCATCGTGAGCCCGCCCCCGGGGGTGTCCTCGGCCTCCAGGGTGCCGTCCATGGCCTCGGCGAAGCCGCGCGCGACGGCCAGTCCGAGCCCGACCCCGGCGCCGCGCGGCGCGTCGCCGTGCCGCTGGAACGGGGCGAAGATCCGGTCCTTGGCCTCGTCGGGCACGCCGGGCCCGCGGTCCACGACCCGTACCTCGACCCGGTCGCCGAGGAAGCTGGCCGCCACCAGCACCTGTTCCTCCGGCGGGCTGTACTTCACCGCGTTCTCCACCACGTTGGCCACGGTCCGCTCCAGCAGCCCGGGATCCACGGCCACCATGGGCAGGGTCTCCGGGACGTCCAGCAGCACGCTGCCCTCGGGTACGCCGCCCAGCGCCATCGGGACCACCTCGTCGAGGTCGATCTCGCGGATCAGCGGGGTGACGGTGCCGGTCTGGAGCCGCGACATGTCGAGCAGGTTGCCCACGAGGTGGTCGAGCCGGTCGGCGCCGTCCTCGATGCCCTCCAGGAGCTCGGCGCGGTCCTCCTCGGACCATTCCACGTCGTCGGAGCGCAGGGAGCTCACGGAGGCCTTGATGGAGGCCAGGGGCGTACGGAGGTCATGGCTGACGGCAGCCAGCAGCGCGGTCCGGATCCGGTTGCCCTCCGCCATCCGCCGGGCCTCCTCCGCCTCCCCGACCAGCCGCTGCCGGTCGAGCACGACGGCGGCCTGGGCGGCGAAGGCACCGAGCACGCGCCGGTCCTCGGCGGGCAGCACCCGTCCGGACAGGGCCAGCGCCATGTGGTCGCCGATCGGCATGTCCACGTCGGCGTCCTCGGGGCGGGCGACCGGATTCGGGCCGACGCTGCCGGCCGGTCGCCAGGGCTCGACGTCGCTCTCGCGCTCCAGCAGGGCCACCGACTCCATGGCGAAGGTCTCCCGCACCCGTTCCAGCAGTGCGTCCAGGGTGGTCTCGCCGCGCAGCACGCTGCCGGCGAGGAAGGAGAGGATCTCGGACTCGGCGCGCAGCCGGGCGGCCTGGTGGGTGCGGCGGGCGGCGGCGTCGACGACGGAGGCCACGGAGCCCGCGACGCCGAAGAAGACCGCGATGGCGACGATGTTCTTGGGGTCCGAGACGGTGAAGCGGTGGAGGGGCGGGGCGAAGTAGTAGTTCAGGAGCAGGGAGCCGACGGCGGCGGAGGCCAGCGCCGGCCAGAGCCCGCCGAGCAGGGCGGCGGCCACGGTCAGGGCCAGGAACAGCAGCATCTCGTTGGCGAGGCCGGGGTCGCTGTCGATGTGCGTCAGCAGGGTCGCGAGGGCCAGTGGCAGGGCCACCCCGACCACCCAGCCGGCCAGCAGCCGGGTCCGGCCGAGCCGGGCCGCCGAGCGGGCCACGGGCCGCAGGCCGCGGCCCTTGGCGACCTCCTCGTGGGTGACGATGTGCACGTCGAGGTCGGGCCCCGAGTCGCGGGCGACGGTGGCGCCGACCCCGGGGCCGAACACGTACCGCCAGGAGCGGTGGCGGCTGGAGCCGAGCACGATCTGGGTGGCGTTGACCCCGCGGGCGAATTCGAGGAGCGCCTCGGGGACGTTGTCGCCGATCACATGGTGAAACGTTCCACCGAGGTCCTCGACCAGCGTCCGCTGGACCGCGAGCTCCTTGGGCGAGGCAGCGGTCAGCCCGTCGCTGCGGGCGATGTAGACGGCCAGGATCTCGCTGCCGGAGCCCTTGGCCGCCACCCTGGAGGCGCGCCGGATGAGGGTGCGCCCCTCGGGTCCCCCGGTGAGGCCCACGACGATCCGCTCGCGCGCCTGCCAGGTGGAGCGGATGTTGTGCTCGCCCCGGTACTGCTGGAGGTACTCGTCGGCCCGGTCGGCGACCCAGAGCAGCGCGAGCTCGCGCAGCGCGGTCAGGTTCCCGGGGCGGAAGTAGTTGGACAGGGCCGCGTCGACCTTGTCGGACTTGTAGATGTTGCCGTGCGCCATGCGGCGGCGCAGGGCCTGCGGGGACATGTCGACCAGCTCGATCTGGTCGGCGCGGCGCACCACCTCGTCGGGGACGGTCTCCCGCTGCCGCACGCCGGTGATCGACTCCACGACGTCGCCCAGGGACTCCAGGTGCTGGATGTTGACCGTGGAGATCACGTCGATCCCGGCCCGCAGCAGCTCCTCCACGTCCTGCCAGCGTTTGGCGTTGCGCGAGCCCGGCACGTTGGTGTGCGCCAGTTCGTCCACCAGGGCTATGGCGGGCTTGCGGGCCAGCAGGGAGTCCACGTCCATCTCGGTGAAGGCTGCGCCCCGGTAGACGAGCTCCTTGCGCTCCACCTGCTCCAGGCCATGCAGCATGACCTCGGTGCGCGGCCGCCCGTGGTGCTCGACGAAACCCACGACGCAGTCGGTGCCGCGCTCGACCCGCCGGTGGCCCTCCGAGAGCATGGCGTACGTCTTGCCCACACCGGGGGCCGAGCCGAGATAGATCCTGAGCTTGCCGCGTCCCATGGGCTCATTCTCAGGGACGTCCGCCCCGTTCACGCGCCGATGACCTGCTGCGGACGGATCCCTGACGGTTCCCTGACACCCCCGGGCACACGGGCGCTACGGCCGGGGGTACGGCGGTCGGGTACGGCCGTACGGGATTCGCGCCGGGGTCAGCGGACCTCGGTGATCTCCGGGCCGCGCTCCAGCTGGCCCATGCCACCGCCGAAGCGGGAGCCTTCCTGGTCTCCGGCGTCGTCGGTCTGCACGCCGTCCGGCACCATCTGCGCGTCGTTCGGCAGCTTCAGGACGATCGGGTCGCGCGGGGCCATCGGGCCCTCGCCGCGGACCACGACGGTGTCCAGGAAGATCCGCTCGAGCACCCCGGCCGACTCGGGACGCACCGCGCCCTGGCCGGAGATGACACCGCGCAGGAACCAGCGCGGGCCGTCCACCCCGACGAAGCGGACCAGCTGGGCGCCGGTCTGCCCGTCCGGGAGCGGTACGGGGACCTGCGCGCGCAGCTCCCAGCCCAGCGGACCCTCGACCTCGTCGATGATGCCGCCCTGCTTGGTGATGCCCTCGGCGATCTCCTCGCGGACCTCGCCCCAGATGCCTTCCTTGCGGGGCGCGGCGAAGGCCTGCAGCTGCACGGCACTGTCACCGAGCACCACGGTCGCGGCGACGATCGCGTCCCCGGCGACCTCGACGCGCAGCTCCATGCCCTCGACACCCGGTACGAGGATGCCGCCGAGGTCGACCCGGCCGTCCTCGGGGTTGCCGGGGACCTCCGAGATGTCCCACGGGCCGTCGGGACGCGGGGCCGGCGGCAGGTTCACCCTGCGCGGCTGGACCGCGTCTGTCTCCTCCGTGCCGTCCTGCTCATCGGCACCGACGCCGTCGACGACCTGCTCGGCCGCGCCGCCGTCCTTGACGGAGTCGTTCTTCTTGCGACGTCCGAACACGTCACTGTCCTTCCCGGTCGGATACGACCGAAGCGTAGCCATTCCCACCCTGCTGACCAGCGCCGGATCCGGCCACGGCCGCATGACCACCGGTGGAGCCGAAACCCCCCTCGGCCCGCGCCGAGTCGGGAAGCTGCGCCACCTCGCGGAAGCGCACCTGCTCGACTCGCTGGACAACCAGCTGGGCAATGCGGTCGAAACGCTCGAACCTGACGCTCTCGCGCGGGTCGAGATTGACCACGATCACCTTGATCTCCCCACGGTACCCGGCATCCACCGTCCCGGGGGCATTCACGAGCGCGATCCCGCAGCGAGCGGCCAGGCCCGAGCGCGGGTGCACGAACGCCGCGTACCCCTCGGGCAGCGCGATGGAGACCCCGGTGGGCAGGACCGCCCGCTCCCCCGGCTCCAGCTCCGCGGCCACCGTGGTGACCAGATCGCAGCCGGCGTCGCCGGGGTGCCCGTAGGCCGGAATCGGCACCTCCGGGTCGACGCGCCGGATGGCCACGTCCAACCCGGTGTTGTTCTCAGACATCAGGGGTTCACCTCGAAGGCGCGTGCGCGCCTGACCTGGTCCGGGTCGGCCATCGCCGCCCGGATCTCCTCGGGCCGTCCGTTGTCGATGAAGTGGTCGACCTTCACCTCGATGAAGAGGGCGTCGGCGCGCAGCGCGACCGGGCCCTGCGGTCCGCCTATTCGACCGACCGCGCTGGAGTAGATCTTCCGGCCGGCGACGGCGGTGACCTCGGCCTCCAGGTACAGCACGGTGTCCACGGGCACGGGCCGGACGAAGTCCGTCTCCAGCCGGCCGGTGACGGCGATGACGCGCAGCAGCCAGTTCAGGGAGCCCAGGGTCTCGTCGAGCGCGGTGGCGAGGACGCCGCCGTGCGCGAGGCCGGGCGCGCCCTGATGGGCGGGCTTGACGGTGAACTCGGCGGTGACGCGCACGCCCTCGCCCGCGCGGGCCTCCAGATGGAGTCCGTGGGGTTGGCCGTCGCCGCAGCCGAAGCAGTGCTCGTAGTGCGCACCGAGGAGCTCGCCGGGTGCCGGGGCATCGGGGTGCCTCACCGGCGCCGTGGCGTCGGCGGGGGGCGTCAACGCTGTGTTTCGTCCACTCACAGCCGCAGACCTTACCCGCGCGGCTACCCGCCGGTCGCCTCGTGGCAGGCTTGGCCGCATGCAGCTCTCCCCCGCGCACCACGACGAACGCCTGACAGCCCCCCGTTCCTGGTGGGCCATCGCCGTCCTCACCGGCCTGGCCTGCGCGCTCATGCTGCTCCCGCTGGGCACGCTGCCGCTGCTGGTCGGGCTGGTCGGGGGCACCGCGCTGACGGGGCTGCTGGTGAGTTCGTACGGTTCCCAGCGCGTGCGCGTGGTGGGCGGCGCGCTGGCTGCCGGAGAGGCCCGGATCCCGGTGGCGGCGCTCGGCGACCCGGAGGTGCTGGACGCCGAGGAGGCCCGCGCCTGGCGCACGTACAAGGCCGACACCCGCGCCTTCATGCTGATGCGCGGCTACGTGCCGACGGCGGTGCGCGTCGAGGTCACCGACCCGGCCGACCCGACCCCGTACGTCTACGTCTCCACCCGCGAGCCGCACGCCCTGGCGGCGGCCATCCGCGCGGCGCAGGGCCGGGCCTGACCCGGCCGGGCTCGGTCCCGCGGTTCGGCGACGGAGGGCTCAGTCCCGCGGATCGACTGCCCGGGGATCGACGACGCTCGGGTCGATGGCCCGCGGGTCGAACACCCGGCCCTCGACGGCGGCCCTGGCAGCCTCGGGAAGGGGCTCGGCGGGCCGCTCCAGGGGCGGGAGCTGCGGCAGCGCGTTCCAGGGCACGGCGCGGGCCCGCAGGTCCGTACGTACCTTCTCGGCGAGTTTTCGGGTGTCCCGGCGGTTCATGACCGCTCCGACCGCTGCGCCGACCATGAACGGCATCAGGTTGGGCAGGTTGCGGAACATCCGCTTCATGATCTGCTGGCGCAGCTCGCGCTTCATCTGGCCGCCGAGCGCGGCGTTCAGCGTGGTCGGCTTGGTCAGGTCGACCCCGCGCTCCTCCGTCCACGACGTGAGGTAGGCGAAGCTGCGTTCCTTGAGGCCGCCGGGCGGTCGCAGGCCGTAGACCTCGTGGAGTTCGGCGAGGAGTTTCAGCTCGATCGCGGCGACCGCGGTGATCTCGGCAGCCAGCTCGGCCGGCATGGCGGGAGGCACCGGCAGCATGGCGGCCGCGCCGATCCCGGCGCCGACCGTGGAAGTGGCGTTGGCGGCGCCCGAAATCAGCTTGTCGGCCAGCTGATCGGGCCCGAGGCCCGGGAACTGCGCGCGCAGGGTCGCGAGGTCCCGAACCGGAACGCGCGGTGCGTTCTCGATGACTCGGTCGGTGAGGTAAAGGGCGGCGGCCCTGGCACTTTCGCCGCCCTTGCGCACACCGTTCTTGACGGCTTGCAGCCGACGGACCCCGGAGTGCTTCCGGGGCCCCTCGCCGGCCTCGGAGGCCGACGGCACCGCCTCGGCGGTGCCGGGGTGCACGGCGGGTACGCCGGGGGCTCCAGGGCCTGTTCCCAGGCCCTCGGTTCCCTCGCGCGTCTCCGCCGGATCACCAGCTTTTCGGAAGCGCCGCTTCCGAAATGGTGTCGAGCCAGTCACGGCCGACGCCTCTCAGTCGCATTCGCGGCAGATCGGCTGACCGTTCTTCTCGCGGGCCAGCTGGCTGCGGTGGTGCACCAGGAAGCAGCTCGTGCAGGTGAACTCGTCGGCCTGCTTCGGCAGGACCCGTACGGCCAGTTCCTCGTTGGAGAGGTCTGCGCCGGGCAGGTCGAGGCCCTCGGCGTTGTCGATTTCGTCCAGGTCGACGTTCGAGGACGACTTCTCGTTGCGACGAGCCTTCAGCTCTTCGATGCTGTCGTTGTCTACGTCGTCGTCGGTCTTGCGCGGAGTGTCGTAGTCCGTTGCCATGGTTCGCTCTCCCCCTCTGGGATTTAGCGGGTGTCTCAGCGCACGTAACGCGCGAGAGGCCGGACTTGTGCCCGACCTGAGGCGGAGATTTTGCCTCACATCAAGGTCTGTTACTCAATCGACACCCAGCCGCACATTCAGAAGAGCGATTGGCTGGGATGACGACCGGGACCGTACACGGTCCGGGGGCCGTCTTGCACAAACGCCACCCCATGTATTTCCCGCCGCTAGGGGGGCCGGAAACCCGGACTTCCCGGGCTTTCCGGCCCCCGCAAGGTCACTGAACGCATATGGCCGGACACTCGACACTGTGATCGATCGCACAGAAGTCACTGCCTTCATGACCCAAGCATTCAGCCAACAGCGAACACGGGGTGGTCGTCCTCACAAGGGCAGAGTGACACGCATCACGAGGCCACCGCCCTCGCGCGGGACCGCCTGGATCCTGCCGCCGTGTGCGCGGGCCACGGAGCGCGCGATCGAGAGGCCGAGCCCGACGCCCTTGTCGCTGCCCGTGCGCTCCGTACGCAGCCGTCTGAAGGGCTCGAAGAGGTTGTCCACCTCGTACGCGGGAACCACGGGACCCGTGTTCGATACCAGCAGGACCGCCTGCCCGTGCACGGCCTCGGTGGTGACCTCCACCCAACCGCCCTCGGGCACGTTGTACCGGACGGCGTTCTGCACCAGGTTGAGCGCGATCCGCTCCAGCAGCACACCGTTGCCCTGGACGACGGCCAGCGCGCGCTCTCCGCGGATCTCCACGCCCTTGGCCTGCGCCTCCCCGCGCGCCTGGTCGAGGGCGCGCGAGGCCACCTCGGCCAGGTCCACGGGCTTGCGCTCGATGATCTGGTTGTCGCTGCGGGCCAGCAGCAGCAGGCCCTCGACCAGCTGCTCGCTGCGTTCGTTGGTGGCGAGCAGGGTCTTGCCGAGCTGCTGGAGCTCCACCGGCGCCCCGGGATCGGAGAGGTGCACCTCCAGCAGCGTCCGGTTGATGGCCAGCGGGGTCCTCAGCTCGTGCGAGGCGTTGGCCACGAACCGCTGCTGGGCCGTGAAGGCGCGCTCCAGCCGGTCGAGCATCTCGTCGAAGGTGTCGGCGAGCTCCTTGAGCTCGTCGTCCGGACCGTCCAGCTCGATCCGCCGGGTGAGGTCGGAGCCGACCACCCGGCGGGCGGTCCGGGTGATCTTGCCGAGCGGCGAGAGCACCCGGCCGGCCATCGCGTAGCCGAACGCGAAGGCGATGATGCTCAGCCCCATCAGCGCCATCAGCGAACGGCTCAGCAGGTCGTCCAGCGCGTGCCGGCGCTGTTCGAGGATGCAGGTGTTGATCGCGGCGTTGAACTGGTCGGGCATCTGGCCCGTCCCGCTCACGCCGGGGCAGCTGCTCGTGACCTGGATCGGCCCGCCGCCCACGATCGTGAACGGCAGCGCGTTGCCCTGCCGCAGCGCCTGGGCCGACAGCAGGTAGATGATCGACAGCAGCAGGATGCCGGCGATCAGGAACATTCCGCCGTACAGCAGCGTCAGACGTATCCGGATCGTCGGCCGCAGCCAAGGGAAAGGACCCTCGGGCTGGCCGGGGTCCCAGGTCGGTTTCGGTGGCGCGGAGGGTGGCGCCGGGGTCGCTGCCACCCGCGTCAGATCCGGTAGCCGGAACCGGGGACGGTCACGATGACCGGCGGCTCCCCGAGCTTGCGGCGCAGCGTCATCACCGTCACGCGCACCACGTTGGTGAAGGGGTCCGTGTTCTCGTCCCACGCCTTCTCCAGGAGCTGCTCGGCGGACACGACCGTGCCCTCGCTGCGCATGAGGACCTCCAGCACCGCGAACTCCTTCGGCGCCAGCTGCACCTCCTTGCCCTCGCGGAACACCTCGCGCCGGTTCGGGTCCAGCTTGATCCCCGCGCGCTCCAGTACGGGGGGCAGCGCGACCGTGGTGCGCCGGCCGAGGGCCCGTACCCGGGCGGTCAGCTCGGTGAACGCGAAGGGCTTGGGCAGGTAGTCGTCCGCCCCGATCTCCAGGCCCTCGACCCGGTCGCTCACGTCGCCGGAGGCCGTCAGCATGAGCACGCGGGTGGGCATGCCGAGCTCGACGATCTTCCGGCACACGTCGTCGCCGTGCACGAGCGGGAGGTCCCGGTCGAGCACGACCACGTCGTAGTCGTTCACTCCGACGCGCTCCAGGGCCGCGGCGCCGTCGTACACGACGTCCACGGCCATGGCCTCCCGGCGCAGTCCGGTGGCCACCGCATCGGCGAGCAGCTGCTCGTCCTCGACGACGAGTACGCGCACGTCGTTTCCTTCCTCAGAGCCCGTCAGGGCAGGGGTGTCATGTGGCCTCCATCCTGCCCCTTTCGCCGGTAAACCGGCTGTAAGACGCCGCTCGCCGGTGGATCGGGGGTGACTCGGGACGTGGCTCCGGGGACGGAAGTGAGGATTCCCTCGCCTTACGAGGTTTCTGGGTCCAACGCGGCGGGGAGGACGACTTCACACCCCGAACACCTCCCTGACGGCGCACTGCCACGTGCCGCCGCCGACCCACGAAGAGGGGGCGAACCCACCATGGACGCATTCACCGCGGGTCTCCTGCAGCGCATCAGGAGCACGCAGTCGGACCTCAGGCAGGCTCGCGAGACGGGCGACGACTTCCTCGTGGAAGTGGAACAGGCGGAGCTGGAAGACCTCCAGCGCATCGCAGCCGATCACGGCGTTCCGGTCACCGTCTCCGCCTGCTGACTCCAGCCGCCGGTAGACAGCCACCGGTATTCGTCGCACACCCCCCGGACCCCGGAGGCCGCCACCCGGCCGCCGGGGTTCCTTCACGTCCGGAGCGGCCCCGGGCCCCGCGGGCGCGCCCGCTCAGTCGTGCCAGGCCCCGGCTTCCTCCAGCAGCGGCAGCAACGAGGCGAACACCGCGGGGGTCGCGGCGAGCGCGAGCTCGCCCGAGGCGGGATCTCCCGGGCGGCCGCCCGTGACCGCGCCGGCCTCCCGCGCGATCAGCTCGCCCGCCGCCAGGTCCCAGGGGTTCAGCCCGCGCTCCCAGTACCCGTCCAGCCGTCCGGCGGCCACGTCGCACAGGTCGATCGCCGCCGAACCGCCGCGCCGGACGTCCCGTACCAGCGGGATGATCCGCTGCACGACGTCCGCCTGGTGCGCCCGCCGGCTCTGGACGTACGCGAACCCGGTGCCGATCAGCGCCTGGTCCAGCGGAGCGGCCGGCCGGCAGGCGAGGCGGACGCCGCCCAGCCAGGCACCGCGCCCCAGCACCGCGTGGTACGTCTCCCCGCGCATCGGCGCCGCCACGACCCCGGCCACCGTCTCGCCGCGGTACTCGGCCGCGATGGACACGCCCCAGGTCGGCAGCCCGTAGAGGTAGTTCACCGTGCCGTCCAGCGGGTCGATGACCCACCGCACGCCGCTGGTGCCGGCCGACTCCGAGCCCTCCTCGCCCAGCAGCCCGTCCTCGGGCCGCCGTTCCGCGAGGATGCCGGTGATCAGCTTCTCGGCCGCGATGTCCATCTCGGTCACCACGTCGATCGGGCTGGTCTTGGTCGAGGCGACCGCCAGATCGGCGGGCCGCCCGTCCCTCAGCAGCGCGCCCGCCCGGCCGGCCGCCTCCAGGGCCACGTCCAGCAGTTCGGTCTTCAGCTCTTCGGAGATCACGCCGGGCTCCCGTTCATCGACTCGTACGGACTTCACTGCGCACACCGGCGGCTACGCGTACGGGCTGTCCACGCCCGCCGCCGCCGGCCGGGGCCCGCGCGCCGGGCAACAGCCCACGGCGCACAGGTCGTGGCTCGCTCCGAGCAGGCCGAGCGCGCAGCGCTCCACGGCCTCCCCGCGTTCCGCCGCGGCCCGCTCCAGCACGAGGTCCCGTACCGCCGCCGCGAACCGGGGGTCGGCGCCGACCGTGGCCGAGCGGGCGATGGGCAGCCCCAGCTCGGCGGCCTTCGCCGTCGCCTCCGTGTCGAGGTCGTACAGCACCTCCATGTGGTCCGAGACGAAGCCGATCGGCACCATGACCACCGCCGGGGCGCCCGCCGTGTGCAGGGCCTCCAGGTGGTCGCAGATGTCCGGCTCCAGCCACGGAATGTGCGGGGCGCCGCTGCGCGACTGGTAGACGAGCTCCCAGGGCAGCTCGGTGCCGGTCTCGGCACGGACCGCGTCGGCGATCAGCTTCGCGACGTCCAGGTGCTGCTTGACGTAGGCCCCGCCCTCGCCGTCCGCCGTGTGCTCCTCCACCGGGCCGGAGGTGTCCGCGGCCGCGTTCGGGATGGAGTGCGTGGTGAAGGCCAGGTGCGCCCCGGCGCGGACCTCCTCGGGCAGCGATGCCAGCGAGGCGAGCACCCCGTCGATCATGGGCTGCACGAAGCCGGGGTGGTTGAAGTAGTGCCGCAGCTTGTCGACCTTGGGCAGGTCGGCCTCGGCCACGCCCTCCCGGACGAGCAGGGCGAGCGCGTCGGCGAGGTTCTCGCGGTACTGCCGGCAGCCCGAGTACGAGGCGTACGCGCTGGTCGCGAGCACCGCGATGCGGCGGCGCCCGTCGGCGGCCATTTCGCGCATCACGTCGTTCAGGTACGGGGCCCAGTTGCGGTTGCCCCAGTAGACCGGCAGGTCCAGCCCGTGCCCGGCGAAGTCCTTGCGCAGGGCGTCCAGCAGCTCGCGGTTCTGGCCGTTGATCGGGCTGACGCCGCCGAAGCCGAAGTAGTGCTGCCCGACCTCCTTGAGCCGCTCGCGCGGGATGCCGCGGCCGCGCGTGACGTTCTCCAGGAACGGCACGACGTCGTCGGGCCCCTCGGGGCCGCCGAAGGACAGCAGCAGGAGGGCGTCGTAGGGGGCGGCGGGGCCTTCGGCCGAGCCGGCGGCGGAGGCGCGGAGCTGGTCAGACATGCTTCGAATCCTGCCACCCGCCGCCGCCCCGCGGAAAACAGGCCCGTCCTCCGGGACCGCTCCGCGACGGGTCGGGAGCCCCCTTCCCGCCCCCCGCGGCTTCATCAGGCGGGCGGCCGGTGCACGGCCGTAACCTGTATGGGCCAATGACGTCCCTTACGGAGGGCACCTTGCCCAGTCCCTACCGCGCGATCTTCGCCGCCCCCGGGAGCCGGGGCTTCAGCGCGGCCGGCCTCATAGGCCGGCTGCCGCTCTCCATGGTCGGCATCGGCATCCTGACGATGATCTCCGAGCTCACCGGCCGGTACTCGCTGGCCGGCGCCCTCACCGCCACCCTCGCGCTCTCCGCCGCCGGGATCGGTCCGCAGGTCTCCCGCCTGGTCGACCAGTACGGCCAGCGCCGCGTCCTGCGCCCGGCGAGCCTGCTCGCGATCCTCGCCATCTCCGGGCTGCTGCTGTGCGCGGCCAACCACGCGCCCGACTGGACCCTGTTCGTCTTCGCCGCGCTCGCGGGCTGCGTACCCAGCGTGGGCGCGATGATCCGCGCCCGGTGGACGGCCATCTACCGGGACTCGCCGCGCGAACTGCACACGGCGTACTCCCTGGAATCCGTCCTGGACGAGGTCTGCTTCATCTTCGGGCCGATCCTCGCCATCGGGCTCTCCACCACCTGGTTCCCCGAGGCGGGCCCGCTGGTCGCCGGGGTCTGCCTGCTCGTGGGCGTGTGGTGGCTGACCGCGCAGCGCGCCACCGAGCCCGCCCCGCACCCGCGCGGCGAGGACTCCGACCGGACCTCGGCGCTGCGCTCCCCCGGACTCCAGGTGCTGGTGGCCACCTTCGTGGCCACCGGAGCCATCTTCGGCTCCATCGACGTGGTCACGCTGGCCTTCGCCGAGGAGCAGGGGCACAAGGCGTGGGCCAGCTTCATCCTCGCCGTCTGGGCGGTCGGATCCTGCCTCGCCGGCATCGTCTTCGGCCTGCTGCACCTCAAGGGCAAGGCCGAACGCAGGTGGGTGCTGGGCATTTGTGCGATGGCCGTGAGTATGATCCCCCTCCTACTGGCCGGGAACCTTCCGTTTCTGGCCGTGGCGCTCTTCGTCTCGGGCCTCGCCATCGCTCCCACGATGATCACCACGATGGCCCTGATCGAGGCGCACGTACCACGCGCGAAGCTGACCGAGGGGATGACCTGGACGGGCACCGGGCTCGCGGTCGGGGTCGCGCTCGGGTCCTCCGTGGCCGGCTGGGTCATCGACGCCGCCGGCGCGAGGACCGGGTACGTCGTCTCCATCTCGGCGGGGGCCGCCGCGGCGGCGGTTGCGTTCGCGGGTTACCGCCGGCTGACGAGGCCGGCGCAAGGGGAGGAGCCTTCCAACGATGGCGACGACGGGGACAGCAGGCAGCAGCGGGACACGGACCGCCGCGTGGCATAACTGGGCGGGCAACATCAGCGCCACGCCCGCGCGCGTGGTCACCCCGGCATCGGTCGGGGAGCTTCAGGAGGCGGTCCGCCGGGCCGCCGGGGACGGGCTGAAGGTGAAGGCGGTCGGCACCGGCCACTCCTTCACCGCGGCCGCCGCGACCGACGGCGTACTGATCCGCCCGCAGGCGCTGGCCGGGATCCGGGCGATCGACCGGGATGCGGGCACCGTCACCGTGGCGGCGGGCACGGTCCTCAAGGACCTCAACCTGGCCCTCGCCAAGGAGGGCCTGTCGCTCACCAACATGGGCGACATCATGGAGCAGACGGTCTCGGGCGCCACCAGCACCGGCACCCACGGAACCGGCCGCGACTCGGCCTCCATCGCCGCCCAGATCCGCGGCCTGGAACTGGTCACGGCCGACGGGCAGCTGCTGGCCTGCTCCGAGAAGGAGAATCCCGAGGTCTTCGCGGCGGCCCGGCTGGGCATCGGCGCGCTCGGCGTCGTCACCGCCCTCACCTTCGCCGTGGAGCCGCTCTTCTTCCTGACCGCCCGTGAGGAGCCGATGGCCTTCGACCGGGTGACCGCCGAGTTCGACCAGCTCCACGCGGAGAACGAGCACTTCGAGTTCTACTGGTTCCCGCACACCGGCAACTGCAACACCAAGCGCAACAACCGCAGCCAGGGCCCGGCCGCGCCGCCCGGAGCGGTGTCCGCCTGGGTCGAGGACGAGCTGCTGTCCAACGGCCTCTTCCAGGCCGTCAACTCCTTCGGTCGCGCCGTCCCGGCGGCCATCCCCTCCATCGCCCGGATCGCGAGCCGCGCCCTGTCGGCGCGCACCTACACGGACATCCCGTACAAGGTGTTCACCAGCCCGCGCCGGGTCCGGTTCGTGGAGATGGAGTACGCCCTCCCGCGCGAGCGCGTCGTGGAGGCACTGCGGGAGCTGAAGGCCATGGTGGACCGCTCCGGCCTGCGGATCAGCTTCCCGGTGGAGGTGCGGACGGCTCCGGCGGACGACATCACCCTGTCGACGGCCTCGGACCGCGAGAGCGCGTACATCGCGGTGCACATGTACAAGGGCACCCCGTACCAGGCCTACTTCACGGCCGCCGAGCGGATCTTCACCGAGTACGGGGGGCGGCCGCACTGGGGCAAGGTGCACACGCGGGACGCGGAGTACTTCGCCGGGGTGTACCCGCGCTTCGGGGAGTTCACCGCGCTCCGGGACCGGCTGGACCCGGACCGGGTCTTCGGCAACGACTACCTGCGGCGGGTCTTGGGGGACTGAGACCGCGGACCGAGCCCGCGGACGAGCCCCCGAACCGGGGCCGCTTCAAGGAGTCGGCGTGGAGGCGGCGCCGGTGCCGCCCGTACCGGCGCCACCCGGCGTCGCCCGGCCGCTGCTCGGCGTCGGGGACTTCGAGGGCGTGGTGCTCGGCGAAGGATCGGGCTTCGGCGGGGTCGGGCCGGGGCTGGACGACGGGTCCGCGGACGGCGAGGTGTCCGGGTCGGGCTTCGGGCTGTGACCGCCGTTCGAGTGCGAAGGGCTCGGGGAGTTCCCGGTGTCCGGGGTCTTCCCGCCCTTCTCCCCGGTGCCGGTGCCCGTGCCCTGCTGCTCCTTGGACGTGTCGGGCTTGTAGTCGCGGGCCTTGGCGACGCCGCCGGTGAGGATCGTGCCTCCGCCGGCACTGACCGAGGTGCCGGCCACGGCCTCGTAGGTCCCGAGGCCGCCGAGCGCTATGGCGAAGGCCGCGCCGGAGGCCACGGCCGTCCGCTTCCAGCCCCGCATCCGGGTGCCGTGGACCGTGCCCGCGCCGAACTCCTCGTCCGGCGGCGGGCCGCCGGCGCAGACGGTGCCCAGCAGCATCGTGCCGTCCGGCGCCCGCCCCGCGGGGGCGGACCCGGGCCCGTCCACCGGGACCTGACGGGCCTTCGGCCGGGCCGTCTCGCGGAGCTGGTCGCCGGTGCGGCGGAAGAAGTGCTGGATGACGGGTCCGCCCGCGGTGGCCACCACGCTCACCACGCCGGCGCCGAGGATGGTCCCGTAGACGCCCATCTGAGAGGCGAGCAGGGCCGCCGCGACCGTGGCGAGGGAGGAGCCCGCGACCTGAGCCGCACTCAGATCGAGCTTCTTCTTCTCCTTCTCCTGCTCCGGTCCCACGTCCAGCACCGTCTTCTGACCCATCGCCATCCCCTGCGTGTCCTGCCCCTCGCGCTCCAACGCCTTCTCCCGTTACTGACACATCAGCGAAACGGATAGTTCCGTTTCCGGAGATTCTGTGAAGCAAGACACCCGAAAACGGGCGCACACGCAGGTCCGGCCGGATGTGGACCCGATCCAGGGCAGCCCAACTCCCGCCGTCCGGGACAAGTTCGGCGGCGCGGCGGTCCACCCAGGTGGCCCGAATGGAGTACTGTGGCGAGCCCTGGGGCCGTCCTTCCTTACGGATGTCCGGACTCGGGAGAGGGGGCCGGCTGATGGAAAAACGGCACTCGAGACCGGCGATGCCGCGGTATTGCACGGGATCCTGCTGCGCACAGTAATCATTCGGTCACTGTGCGTGCCCAACAGGTAACCGTGCCATAACAGCGATCAAGGGCGCATGCCCGACACGCCGGTTTAACTCGGCAAGGTAGTGGCAGGCTGCACCCGGGCAGGCCACACTCGACTAGCGGAAGCAGCGACGCACGTGACGTCGGCAGGCACCACCCGGGAGGTCCCCATGCCCGAACTGCGTGTCGTGGCCGTCTCAAATGACGGCACACGACTGGTGCTCAAGGCTGCGGACAGCACGGAGTACACGCTTCCGATCGACGAGCGTCTCCGGGCTGCCGTGCGCAACGACCGTGCGCGCCTGAACCAGATCGAGATCGAGGTGGAGAGCCACCTCCGCCCCCGCGACATCCAGGCCCGCATACGGGCCGGTGCCTCCGCTGAGGAGGTCGCTCAGCTGGCGGGCATTCCCGTCGACCGCGTACGCCGCTTCGAGGGCCCCGTGCTCGCCGAGCGCGCGTTCATGGCGGAGCGGGCCCGCAAGACCCCCGTGCGCCGGCCCGGCGAGAACACCGGACCCCAGCTCGGCGAGGCCGTGCAGGAACGGCTCTCGCTGCGCGGGGCCGAGAAGGAGTCCGTCCAGTGGGACTCCTGGCGCCGCGACGACGGCACCTGGGAGGTCCTGCTGGTCTACCGGGTCGCGGGCGAACCGCACTCGGCGAGCTGGACGTACGACCCGCCGCGCCGACTGGTCGTGGCCGTGGACGACGAGGCCCGCTCGCTGATCGGCGAGTCCGACGACCTGCCGGCGACCCCGGAGCCGAGCTTCCCGTTCGTGCCGAGGATCGCGCGGCTGCCCCGCGACCGGCCGCTGGACCGGGCGCTCGACCGTCAGATGGAACGGCCCACGGCGCCCGCTCCCCCGCCGGAGCCGGAGCCCGAGGAAGAGCGGGACACGCTGACGGCACTGCTGGAGGCGGTACCGAGCTTCCGCGGCGACCTGGTGGTCCCGGAGCCGGTGACGGAGCCGGAGGTGGAGGAGCCGCCCGCCGCTTCGGCGTCGGCCGGTGCGGGTTCCGCGTACGCGGACGTCCTGATGCCGCGCACCGTGGCGGGACACCGGGACCGGCTGACGGGCACGACCGACCGACAGGCGGAGGCCGACGGGGTGCGCCCCGGCCGCCGCGCGGCGGTGCCGAGCTGGGACGAGATCGTCTTCGGCACCCGCCGCAAGAAGCAGGAGTAACCTCCGGACCCGCCCGGTCTGCGGCGGCGGACACCGCCGCCGCAGACCGGGCGCAGTCCTGAAGGGACCCAGGCCGTCTCCTTCGGATCTTGCCTAGCCCGGCAGCTCGCCCACCGCCACCTCGCGCGCCGGGTCCGCCGACCATTCCGACCAGCTGCCCGCGTACAGCGCCGCCGGGATGCCCGCCGCCGCCAGTGCCAGGACCTCGTGGGCCCCCGAGACGCCCGAGCCGCAGTACACCCCGACCGGGGTGGCGGTGTCGGCGTGCACGCCCAAGCCTTCGAAGCGGGCCCGCAGCGCGTCGCGGTCCAGGAACAGGCCGTCGGATCCCGTGTTCTCGGTGGTCGGCGCCGAGAGCGCCCCCGGGATGTGGCCCCCGACCGGATCGATCGGTTCGACCTCGCCCCGGTACCGCTCGCCCGCCCGTGCGTCCAGGAGCACACCCGTGCGGGCCAGAGCGGCCGCCCCGTCCGCGTCCAGCAGTCCGATGGCACCCGGATTTGGCTTGAAATCACCCTCGCTCACAGGAGTGACCGCGTCCGACAGCGGACCGTCACCGGCCTGCCATGCGGCCAGTCCCCCGTCCAGGACCCGCACCCGCGGGTGACCCGTCCAGCGCAACAGCCACCACGCGCGCGCCGCCGCCCAGCCCAGGCCGCCGTCGTACACGACCACGGGCGTGTCCGCCGAGACGCCGGCCCGCCGCATCACCGCCCCGAACTTCTCGGGATCCGGCAGCGGGTGCCGGCCGCCGGAGCCCGCCGGGCCTGCAAGTTCCGCGTCGAGGTCGACGTAGACGGCGTTCGGGAGGTGTCCGGCCTCGTACTCGGGCCGCAGGTTCGGGCCGCCGAGCTGCCAGCGGACGTCGAGGAGCACCGGGGGCAGCGGGCCGGCCAGCTCCTCCTTCAGGTCGGCGGCGGAGACGAGCGGTGAGCGGGGCGGGTTCGCAGTCATGCGGGCCATTTTGCTCCCCGCCACACACCCCGCGTAACAAGCTGTACATCGACGGGGCCCGACGGGCCGCACTGATCCGGTCATCTCTCCCGGGTCCCGCGAAACCCGGCCGGTCGGGGCGCGCCGGGCCCGCCGGAGTGGAAGCATCAGCTCCGGGAAGGGTCACGAGCGTGACGACGGAGGAGACGGCTGACATGACCGAGGCATCGGAAGCAACGCGGCGCACGCCCGGCACGCCGTGCTGGGCGAGCCTGATGGTGCACGGCCTCGGGACCACCGAGGAGTTCTACGCCGACCTGTTCGGCTGGGAGTACGAGCCCGGCCCCGAGCAGCTCGGCCCGTACGTCCGGGCCATGCTCGACGGGCGGGAGGTGGCCGGCATCGGCGAGATGCCGCCGGACCGGCAGCTCCCGGTGGCCTGGACCACGTACCTCGCCACGGACGACGCCGACGCGACGGCGGAATCCATCCGCTCCTGCGGCGGCACCGTCGCGGTGGGCCCGCTCGATGCCGGGGTCGCGGGACGGGTGGCGATCTGCTCGGACCCGCTGGGCGCGATCTTCGGGCTCTGGCAGGCGGCGTCCCACCTCGGGACCCGACTGGCCGGGGGTCCGGGCACCCCGGTGTGGCACGAGCTGGTCACGCAGGACACCTCGACGGTCGGCAAGTTCTACCAGCACGTCTTCGGCCACGAGGCCCGCGCGCACGCCGGCGCGGGCGATGCCGCCGACGAATTCGACTACCTCACGCTGTTCCTGCAGGGACAGCCGGTGGCCGCCGTGCACGGGGTCGGCCGCTCCCTGCCCCACGACCGGGGGCCGCACTGGATGACGTACTTCGAGGTGGAGGACACCGACGCGGCCGCCGCCCGGGTCCTGCGGCTCGGCGGTGGGATCGTCCAGCCACCGCGCGAGGGCCTGAGCGGCCGGCTGGCCGTGGTCACGGACCCGGAGGGCGCGGTGTTCACGCTCGTACGCGGCCGGGCCTGACCCCGGCCCCACCGCCCTAGCGGAGCGGCTCGGACGGCTGCCGTACGGCGCTCCGCGGCGCCCTGGCCTTGACCATCAGGCCGGCGAGCACGGCGGCGAGCAGCACGACGCCGAACGCCCACCAGAGGCTGTCCGCGTATCCGCTCAGCCGTTCCTCGAAATCCTCCGTGGAGGTGGCGGCGAGGGCGACGGTGAGCAGCACGACGCCGATGGCTTCGCCGAGCTGCTGGGCCGTGCCGACGACCCCGGCCGTCACACCGGCCTGCCGGGGGTCGATTCCGGCGGTCGCGGTGTCGAAGACCGGCACGTAGGCCAGACCGATGCCGAGGCCGATGAGGATCGAACCGGACAGCACCACCGGTACGGACGGCCCGCCGGATTCGAGGCCGGTCAGGACCAGCAGTCCGGCGGCCGTGAGCCCCATTCCCACCGCGATCAGGATTCCGGGGGCGACCCGGTGCGTCAGCCGGGCGGAAACCTGGGTGGACCCGATGAGGATTCCGGCGGCCATGGGAAGGAGGAGGAGGGTGGCGCCGGTCGCCGAATAGCCGAGGACCTCCCGGATCCAGAAGCTCAGGAACGCGAACAGCAGGAAGGTGCCGATGCCGGCCAGGAACACGACGAGGAGCGCGCCGAGCCGGTTGCGGTCACCCAGGACGTGGGGCGGGAGCATCGGGCTCGACGTCCTGGTCTGCCTCAGGAAGAAGACGCCGAGCAGGACGGCGCCGCCCACGAGCGGGAGCAGCACCAGGGGCACGGCCCAACCGTGCGAGCCGCCCGCGTAGAGGCCGAAGATGAGGCCGGCGAGGGCGGTGGAGCCGAGCAGGAGGCCGGGCACGTCGAGGCGGGCGCCGGCCGTGGCCGGGCGGTCGCGCGGCAGGGCCAGGGCGACGATCAGGGCGATCACGGCGATGGGGACGGCGACGTAGAAGCTCCACCTCCAGACCAGGCTGTAGACGAAGCCTCCCGCGGACAGCCCGAGCACCGAACCGCCGCCGGCGAGCGCGGCGTAGACCCCGAAGGCCCTGCCGCGTTCCTTGGGGTCGGTGAAGCCGGTGGACACCAGGGAGAGTGCGGCCGGTGTCAGCAGGGCGGCGAAGACACCCTGCAGGGCGCGGGCCGAGATCAGCATGGTGGAGCTGGGGGCCGCGCCCCCGAGCGTGCAGGCCACCGCGAATCCGACCAGCCCGATGATCAGTGACTGCCGGCGCCCCACCCGGTCCACGATGCGGCCGCCGAGCAGGAGCAGCGCGCCGAAGACCATCCAGTAGGTGACGAACACCAGGTCCATGCCGTCGTATCCGAGGCCGAACTCGGCGTGGACCAACGGCATCGCCATGTCGAAGACCGTTCCTTCGAGCAGCACCACCAGCTGCACCAGGGCGGCCACGACCAGGCCCCGCCAGCGCCGGGCGTGCGGATCGGCGGAGACCCCGGCCGCCTGGGGCGGGGCCATGGGCCACCCGTCGGCGGGTGTGGCCGCCGGGGGCGGTCCGAAGCCCTGCGCGGCACCGAAGTGCGCCGGGGCCGTGGGGGCGTACGCGGGCGGCGGGGGGAGCTGGGGACGCGGGGAAGGGACCCGGGGGTCCGACGGCGCGGCCGGGGCCTCGTCGAGCCGCGCGGGAGCGAAGTCCAGCAACTGGGCGGCGTGACGGCCGAGTTGTGCCAGGACTTGGCCCGGCAGCCATTCCCCGGCCTGGTCGGCGGCCGTACGCTCGGCCACCTGCGCGGGGGTGGGCCGCTGGGCCGGGTCCTTGTGCAGGCAGGCGCGTACGAGCTCGACGAGCTCCTCCGGCACGCCGGTCAGGTCCGCTTCCTCCTCGGCGACCCGGAAGAGGTGGGCGTTCAGGCCGGTGTCCGCAGCGCCGAAGAGGAGCCGTCCGGTGGCGGCGTAGACGAGGACCGCTCCGAGGCAGAAGACGTCGCTGGCGGGCGTGAGTTGGAGGCCGCGGACCTGTTCCGGCGACATGAACCCGGCCGATCCGATCAGCATGCCGGTATGGGTCAGCAGGCTGTCCCCGGCGAGGCTGTCCATCGCGCGGGCGATGCCGAAGTCGATGACGCGCGGGCCGTCGACGGTGACCAGGACGTTGGAGGGCTTGAGGTCACGGTGGATCAGGCCCGCCTCGTGCACGGCCTGCAGGGCGAGGGCGAGCCGGTTGGCGAGGGTGCGCACGGAGTGCTCGGGCAGCGGCCCGAAGTCCTTGGCGACCACGGCGTGCAGGTCGGGCCCCGGGATGTACTGGGTCGCCACCCAGGGCACGGCGGCCTCGGGGTCGGCGTCGAGCACGGCCGCGGTCCAACTCCCGCCCACCCGCCGCGCGGCGGCCACTTCCCGGGCGAAGCGCCTGCGGAACTCCGGGTTCCCGGCGTATTCGGTCTGGACGACCTTCACGGCGACGGTGCGCCCGCCCTCGGACCGTCCCAGGTAGACCAGGCCCATGCCGCCGGCCCCCAGCCGGGCGATCAGACGGTACGGGCCGATACGGGTCGGGTCTTCGACGATGAGCTGATCCACGCGCTGAGGATAGTGGAGCTATCCAACACGCGGGAGTGCATCGGCGGAATCGACGGATTGCTCCGCTGCCCGGCCTTCGGCGAGGAGCACGGTCAGTCCTCGGCGCTGGGGCTGCGCTCTCCGTGCAGGCGCAGGACGTCGGCGTCGCTGCGGAAGCGGTGGGCCCAGCGGCGGCCGTCGAAGACGCTCAGGCCGGGGATGTGGCGGGTCTCCAGCGCCAGGATCACGAAGGCCGTCGCCGCGGCGGCCAGGGCGAGGCGCCCCTGGCCGGCGGCCGCTCCGATCGCGGCCGCGGAGAAGATCGCTCCGGCGGTGGTCACCCCGTGGACGAGGTCGCCCTCGGTGCGGCTCTGACGGAAGACCAGGCCGCCTCCGATGAACCCGACGCCGGTGACGACTCCCGCGAGGGCGTTGGGTGCGCCGTCCAGGGCGAGGATCGCCACGAGCGCGGCGCCGACGCCGATCATGGAGAACGTCCGGTTTCCGGCGGCAGCCCCCCTCAGGGTGCGTTCGAAGCCGAGGAGGTAGGTGAGGACGAAGGCCACCGCGAGGTGGCCGATCGTGACGAGGGTGGAGGTGTCCGCCTGCCGGTAGTCCATCGGCCGCCCTTCCGGAGTCCTCCGCACGCGGAGGCACGGCTGTCCGTGTCAGTAGAGCGCGCGGGGGCCGCTCGGAGGCGCCGGGCGCGCCGCCGCGGGAGTCAGTTGTGCGGGGCCGTTCCGCTGACCCGGTGGTCGGCGTGGCTGAGGGCTTCCAGGACGAGTCGGCGCAGATGCCCGTCGCGCAGGCTGTAGTGGATGCGTCGGCCCTCGCGGCGGGTGTCCACGAGGCCCGCGAGTCGCAGTTTCGCCAGGTGCTGGCTCACCGCGGTCCTCGACGCGGCGCAGTGCTCGGCGAGCGAGCCGACGTCCGACTCCTCCTGGGCGAGCAGCCACAGGAGGTGCAGCCGGGTGACGTCCGAAAGCATCGCGAAGACCTCGGTCGCCTCGGTGAGGCGCGCCCTGTCGGGATCCCGTAGGTGCGCATCGGGTGCAGGTGGCTGGGGTTCGCGAGCAGGCATACCCCACAGAGTAGGTCGCTCCGGGGAGGGTCGGGGCGAGGGCGGAGCCGCAATCCACCAGACATGTGCGCAAGTGCGCATGTGTGGATACATTGGAGGTCCCGCCCCACCACCCGGCCCGGAGAGGAATCGCATGCCGAGCGTGCTGCGCGACCGCACCTACCGCCGCCTGTTCGGCGCCCAGGTCATCGCCCTGACCGGCACGGGCCTGGCCACCGTGGCCCTCGGCCTGCTCGCGTACGACCTCGCGGGCGCCGACGCGGGTTCGGTGCTCGGCACGGCGCTCGCGATCAAAATGGTGGCGTACGTGGTCATCGCCCCGGCGATCGCCGCGGTGGCCGACCGGCTGCCGCGCCGGGCTCTCCTGGTCGGCTCCGATCTGATCCGGGCGGGGGTCGCGCTCTTCCTGCCGTTCGTGAACCAGGTGTGGCAGGTCTACGTCCTGATCTTCCTACTGCAAACCGCCTCGGCCGCCTTCACCCCGACCTTCCAGGCCCTGATCCCCGAGGTCCTGCCGGAGGAGCGCGACTACACGCGGGCCCTGTCCCTGTCCCGGCTCGCCTACGACCTGGAGAGCCTCTTCAGCCCCGCACTCGCGGCCGCACTGCTGTCGGTGGTCGCCTACGACCGGCTGTTCCTCGGTACGGCGGCCGGATTCCTCGGCTCGTCCGCGCTCGTGATGTCCGCCGTCCTGCCCCGTCGGGCGCGGACCTCCGCCGGGTCCGGGCCGGGTGCGTACGCCAAGGCCACCGCGGGGACGCGCCTGTTCCTCGGCGCCCCGCAGCTGCGGTCCCTGCTGGCCATGAACCTCGCCGTCGCGGCCGCCGGAGCCGCGGTCACGGTCAACTCCGTCGTCTACGTACGGGATTTCCTGGGACTGCCCGCCGAGTCCGTCGCCCTCGCTCTCGGCGCGTACGGAGCCGGGTCCATGTCCGTGGCCCTGGCCCTGCCGCGGATCCTCGAGAACCGCCCGGACCGGCGGGTGATGCTGGCCGGCGCCCTGCTGCTCCCCGCAGCGTTCGGCGCTCTCGGCGTCATCACCTCGGCGCACGGCGGCGGTTGGCGCTGGCCCGCGCTGCTGGGCACGTGGGCGGCGTTCGGGGCGGCGTCCTCGATGGTGCTCACGCCCGCCGGCCGGGTGCTCCGGCGGGCCGCGCCGGAGGGGGACCGCACCGCGGTGTTCGCCGCCCAGTTCTCCCTGTCGCACGCCGCCTGGCTGCTGACCTATCCGCTCGCGGGCTGGGTCGGCGCGAAGGCCGGGCTCGGGTGGGCGACGGCGGCCCTGGGTGCGATCGCGCTCGCCGCCGCGGCCCTCGCCGTCCGCCTCTGGCCGGCCGGGGCGGCGACGGAGGAGGGCCGGGGCCACGTACACGAGCACGAGCACCGCGGGCTGACCCCCGGGCATCCGCACCTCCGCGGGGCACGCCCGGCCGGTGCGGGGTGGCGGCACAGCCACCACCACTTCACGGACGAACTGCACGCCGCACACGGCTGAGCCGGACCGGGGGCCGGCCGAGCGGACGGGATAGGGCCGACGGACTGAATTCGATCACCCGTTAGTCATAAGCGATCATCCCGACCGCACCCTTTCTACCCATTTGTGTGAATAGATCACCGCACTGGTCCTCCCTGGGCGAGTCCTCTTACCCGAAGGGCAGCCGATGCGACGTGTCGTGAGAAGCCGCGCCGGTGGCCCGTACCGGCGCCGACGCAGGGTGGCCGCGCTCTCCGCGGTGGCGGCGTGCTGCTTCCTCTCGACGGCGCCTTCCGCGGCATCGGCCCCGGCGGACCCCGGTGCCACCGCGTCCGAATCCCCCGAACCCCCGGACCCGTCCGCGTCGTCCGCGTCCGCCGTACCCGCAGCGCCTGAGCCGTCCTCGGAAACGGAGCCCGGCGGCGACACGGGACCTTCGCAGGAGCCCGGGACGGGCAGCGGCGCCGCCGCCTCGCAGCTCCGGGAGAGCGCGGATCTCTCGGTGTCGGGCACCCTACGGCCGACGGCGGCCGCCGACCGGGAGAGCGCCCCTTCGGTGGGGCGGGAAACGTTCGACTACGTCGTGACGGTGACCAACCGGGGACCGTCCACCGCCCGGCAGGTGCGCGTCACCGACCGGTTGCCGATCGCCCTGGAGTTCGTCTCGTCCCGCGACGGCTGCACCGCGAGCGGCCGGACGGCGGTGTGCGGGCCGCTGGCCACGCTGGCGGTGGGCGCCTCGCACGCGTGGGTGATCACCGTACGGCTCGCTGCCGGCTACCGCGGAGACGGTACGGACATCGTCAACGAAGCGGTCGTCGACTCGGCCACGTCGGACCCGGACTCCCGGAACAACACCTCCTCCCTGACCGGCCTGGAGATCCCGCCCAGTGCGCGGACGGCGGACCTGTCGCTCCGCAAGACGGCCGTGCTCGCGAGGGGACGGGAGCACGTCAGGCCGGGCGAGAAGTTCACGTACCTGATCACGGTGCGCAACGAGGGCCCGGCGACGGCGCGACAGGTCCAGGTCACCGACCGGCTGCCGGCCTCGCTGGCCCTGCTCTCCTCACCCGACGACTGCGCGGTCGCGAAGGACGGGGAACGGCTGGTGGTCTGTCCGCCGCTGGACCGTCTGGCGGCCGGGGAGAAGGCGGAGTACCGGATCACGGTGCGTGCCGCCGCCGAGGACCGGGCGGGCCGGCCGCCGGCCGGCAGGTGCACGCCCATCGAGAACGTCGCCCGCGTCACCTCGGCGAGCTTCGACCCCGACCTCTCGGACAACACCAACCGGCCGGGGACCACCGGGCCGGGCGGCGGCCGGCTGTGTCTGGTGTCCGAAGGGCGCGGGGAGCAGCACGACGGGCACGGCGGACACGACGGTCGTGGGGACGGTGGGGACGGACGTGGGGACGGCCAGCACGGCCGCGACGACCACCACGACGGCCGGGAGCAGCACGGCGGCCGCGGCGACCTCGCCGACTCCGGGGCCACGGTCCCGGCCTGGCTGCTGTGGACCTCCACCGCGCTGGTGGCCGCGGGAGCGGCGCTGCGGACGGCGTTCCGGGTGCGGCGCCCGTGACCGGCGGTTCGCCGCGGCCCCCGCGGCGGACGGCCTCCGCACGCCCCGCCGCAGCACGAGAAGACGAGGAACGTTCCGGTATGACGATGCCCCGGAGTGCCCGGTGGCGCAGGGCCGCCGCCGCCTTGCTGTGCACGACGGCGCTGGTCCTGCCGGCAGCCTTCGCCACGCCCGTGACGGCGGCCCCGAGCGCCGGGGCCGACCCGGCCGGCGGACCCGGTCCCCGTGCGCTCGCCTTTCCCGTCAACGAGGCCTTCGACAGCTCCACCAACCTGGGCGGCACCAGCGGCAACGCGGGCTATCCGGAGGGCGGCGGCTGGCTGCGGCTGACGTCCGCGAGCTCCACCCAGGCCGGCACCTGGAAGCTGAAGGACTCCTTCCCGTCCAGCCTCGGCATCCTCGCCGAGTTCAGCTACGCCACGTACGGGGGAACCGCCTTCGAGGGCAAGCGCGGTGACGGGCTGTCGTTCTACCTGGCCGACGGCGCGGCGGCCGACGGGGTCGGGCCTTCCGGCGGAGCCCTCGGCTACGCCTGCACGGGCGCGGCGGACTCCTGCGCCACCTCGGGCGTACCGGGCGCGTACCTCGGCATCGGGCTCGACGAGTTCGGCAACTTCTCCTCCAACGTCGTCGGCAACGGCGGCCCGGGCTCCCAGCCCAACAAGATCGTGGTGCGCGGCGGAGGCAGCGGCAGGACCGGGTACCGCTTCGCCACGGCCGTCGACGGGCCGGACAAGACCGTGGAGACCGGCAGCCGTGCCAAGGAGCGCACGGTGCGCGTGTCCCTCCTGCCCAGCGGTACGAAGATGCTGCTGTCCGTGTCGTCCGACAGCGGCCCCGGCACCGCCATGACCCGGCTGATCACCGACTTCGACGTCACGGGGATCACCGGCCAGCCCAAGCTTCCGGCCACCCTCAAGGTGGGGTTCTCCGGGAGCACCGGTGGCGCGACGAACGTGCACGAGATCGACAGCCTCAAGATCAACGTGCCGACCGACCTGACCATCGCGAAGACGGGCTCCCCCGCGACCGTGCCCGCCGGCGGCGGACCGGTGACCTACACCCTGGCCGTCTCCAACAGCCAGGCCAACGAGGTCACCGGCGCCGTCGTGCGCGACACCGTGCCCGGGCTGACCGACGTGACCTGGACCTGCCGCGCCGGCACCGGCGGAACCTGCGGGCAGGCCTCCGGCAGCGGGAACGTCCTGAACACCACGGCCGACTTCCAGCGGGGCGGCTCCGTCACCTACACCGTCACCGGTAAGGCCCCGGCCCAGCCCGTCACCCTGTCCAACACGGCCACCGTGACCGCCCCGGCGGACCGTACGGACACCAATCCGGCGGACAACAGCTCCACGGCCGCGGCCACGGTGGTGACGGCGCGCGCCGACGTGGCCGCGGAGAAGGAGGGGGTCGGCTCCGGACCGGTGGTCCCGGGACAGGAGTTCGCGTACCGGATCACCGCACGGAACCTGGGGCCCTCCCACACGAGCGCCGTCCAGGTCTCCGACACCCTCCCCGGGCCGCTGCGGTTCGTCTCCTCCACCGACGGGTGCACCGCCTCGGGACAGCAGCTGTCCTGCCCGGTCCGCGAGCAGCTGAGCGCCGGGACGAGCGCCTCGTGGACCGTACGCGTACGGCTGGACCCGGCCTATCAGGGGGACGGCTCGGACCTCGGGAACGTCGCCACCGTGCGGCACGCCCTCCCCGACCCGCAGCCTGCGAACGACACCAGTGCGGCCGCCGCGCCGCCGGGCGGGGTGGCGGCCGCCCGGGCCGATCTCTCGCTGGTGAAGGCCGTCGAGGCCCGCTCCCCCGTGGCCCCCGGGGAGACCTTCACGTACACGGTGACCGTACGCAACGGCGGCCCGTCGGTGGCCCGGAAGGTCACGGTCGTCGACCCGCTGCCGGCGGCGCTCGCGTTCGTCGCGTCGGCCGGGGGCTGCACCGCCGTCGGCCGGGACGTCACCTGCGGTACGGCGGCGACGCTGGACCCGGGCGGGGAACGGTCGTGGACCTTCACCGTGCGCCTCGACCCGGCGTACACCGGTGACGGGACGGGCCTGCGGAACACCGCGACCGCCCGGGCGGACACGGCCGATCCGAACCCGCTCGACAACAGCGGCTCCGCCGGTGTGCCGGGTGGGCGCGTCCGCCCGCCGACCGCCGACATCGAGCTCGCCAAGCGCGCGACGGCGGGCTGACGGGCCACCTCCCGCTGCCCGCCCTCCCCCGAACTCCCGTACAGCTCTCTCTGTACGGTCCTCTCCCGCACGAAACGGAACGATGCGCGATGACGACGACACCAGGCCGGCGGCCGGCGGTGTGGGCCCTGGCTCCGCTGCTCTGCGCCGCGGCCCTGTGGGCCGGACCGGTCCCCGGGGCCGCCGCCCTGCCCGGCGGAGGGCCCAGGATCGAGGTGACGGCACAGCGGGCCAAGGCTCCCGGTGACCTGATCACCTACACGCTGACCGCGAGGAACAAGGGCCCGTCGGTGGCCCGCAAGGTCACCGCGACGGACAGGCTCCCCACCGGGATCTCCTTCGTCGGCTCCTCCGACGGCTGCACCGCCGTCGGCCAGACCGTCACGTGCGGGCCCGAGCCGCAGCTTTCCGCCGGGGAGACCAAGAGCTGGAGCTTCCAGGCCCGGCTGAGTCCCTCGTACCAGGGCGACGGTTCCGACCTCGGCAACAGCGCCACGGGCAGCTCCGAGGCCACCGATCCCGACCCGGCCAACAACAAGCCGGATCCGGTGCTGCCTCCGGGGCCGTTCGATCCCGTGTCGGACCTGGCCACCGTCAAGACGCCGCTGGGCGCGGGGCCGACGGTGCCGGGCCAGGAGTACGAGTACGAGGTCCGTACGACCAACAAGGGCCCCTCCGACGCGCGCAACGTCGTGGTGACCGACGCCCTGCCCGTCGGGCTGGACTTCGTGTCCTCCGCCGACCCGTGCACGGTGTCCGGACGGACCGTCACCTGCGGTCCGCTGGCCCGGCTCGTCCCCGGCGGCGAGGTGGTGTGGACCTTCAAGGTGAAGCTGGACGCCGCCTACTCCGGTGACGGCAGCGACCTGCGCAACACGGCGACCTCCGCGTCCGCGTCCAAGGATCCCGAGCCCGCCGACAACACCTCCCGCGCCGTGCTGCCGCCGGGCGGGATCACCGCCCCGCAGGCCGACGTGTGGACGACCAAGCGGCCGGCCGACGACACCCCGGTCGCGCCCGGGCAGACCTTCGCGTACGTGGTGAGCGCGACCAACGACGGCCCGTCCCGCGCCCTCGGCACCACCATCACCGACAAGTTGCCCGCGCAGCTCGCCTTCGTCTCCTCCCCCGACGGCTGCTCGGTCACCGACGGTACGGTCAGCTGCGGCCCGGTGGCCGTACTGGAGCCCTCGGGGTCCCGGACCTGGCGGTTCACCGTCCGGCTGGACAGCGGGTACACCGGCAACGGATCCGACATCCGCAACACGGCGACCGCCACCTCGCGGACCAAGGACCCCAAGCCGGAGAACAACACGAGCAGCCCGGCGGGCCTGCCCGGCAGCACCGTCAACAAGCCGACCGCGGACCTGGAAGTGGTCAAGGAAGCCGTCGGCACCAAGCCGCCGGTGCCGGGCGAGAGCTTCGACTACCGGATCCGGATCTCCAACCACGGCCCGTCGGCCGACGCCTTCAACGTCAAGCTCACCGACGCCCTTCCCGAGGGCCTCTCGTACGTGGCGTCCTCCCCGGCCGGATGCACCGTCGCCGGACGTCTGGTGTCGTGCAAGCGCACCAACCCGCTCAGGGTCGGTGACACGGTCGAGTACCTGCTCACCGTGAAGGTGGATCCCGCCTACGCCGGAGACGGCAGCGACCTGAAGAACACCGCCCAGGTGACGGCCGACAACATCGACCCGGCGAGCGGGAACGACAAGAGCACCGCGACCGTGCCCGGCGGGCACGTCGCGGATCCCGCCGCGGACCTCGCCATCACCAAGAAGCCCGTCCAGACCAGCCCCGTGGCCCCGGGCGAGACCTTCGACTACGCCCTGACCGTCACCAACAACGGCCCCTCCCAGGCCGAGCAGATCACGGTCTCCGACACGCTGCCCACCGCGCTGAGCTTCGTATCCGGCGATGCCACCTGCACCTCGGGACGGACCGTCACCTGCGGCGCGCTGCCGCGGCTGGCGTCCGGAGCGTCGATGACCTGGGTGATCAAGGTGAAGCTGGACCCGGAGTACACGGGGAACGGCTCCGACATCCGCAACACCGCCACCGTCGACTCCCTGACCGGCGACCCCAAGCCCGCGAACAACACGAGCGCGGCCGCCGGCCCGCCCGGCGGCACGGTCAAGGACCCGACGGCCGACCTGGAGGTCGGCAAGACGACCCCCTGACCCCGTCCCCTACGGAAGGGGGGGGGGCGGCCCCCCCCCCCCCGGCTGCCGCGGGCGGGGCGCCCCCCACGACCCAACGCCCGCCCGAGGGGGCCGCCGCCCGGCCCCCCCCGCGCGGACCGCTCACGCCCCGCCCGCCCGCCGCGGTCCCCCCACCCACCCCCCCGCCCCCCCCCCCCACCCGCCCCCGGCCGGGGCCCCCCCCCCGGCCCCCCCTTCCGGCGCATGCGCTCCCCCGTACTGCCCGCTCCGTACTGCGGTCCCGTACGCCCCCTCTCCGTACGCCCTCCGGGGCCGCTCCCGGGGCCGCCGCCCTGGGGAAATTCACCCGAATGGCGGCGCTCGAATGTCCCATCGCTCCCCCGACACGGACGCTGGGCGCAACGCAGGACCCTCGGCGTCCCGCCCGACGAAGGAGCCTCTCGTGGCACAGGCAACGCCCCCCAGCAGGGCCCCCAACAGCAGGTACGCCACCGACGGGCCGAACCCGTGGGCTGCGAGCGGCACCGTGTTCGCCGGAGTGCTGATGCTCGTGGAAGGCGTCCTCGGCATCCTGAAGGGAATCGTCGGCATCGCGAACGACGACGTCTACGCGAGGGTGGGCGACTACACCTTCAAGTTCGACGTCACCGCGTGGGGCTGGATCCACCTCGTCCTGGGCATCGTGCTCGTGGTCGTCGGCGCGGGCATCCTCAAGGGCGCGGAATGGGCCAGGATCACGGGCGTGGTGATCGTCGCGCTGGACATCATCCTCAACTTCCTGTGGCTGCCCTACACGCCGCTCTGGGGCCTCATCTCGATCGCCATCGGCGTCTTCATCATCTGGGCCCTGTGCACGGACAGGGGCACATCCCGCTCCACCACCTCCTGAACGGCGTACCGGGCGTCCATCCCGATCCGCGCACCGGCCGACGGCCGGGGGCGGCGGACGGGAAGGACGCCCGTCGGCGCGTTCACCGGCAGGTTCATACCTCTGAGTGAGGTCGGCGAGGTTCACGGGGGCTTGGAGCGGACATCTGCCTAGGGTGACTCCTGGTGGGCGGGCGGCCGCTCCGATCGGCGTGTCGACTCATGTACGGGAGCTTGTGTGGCGCAACAGCGCACGGCGTCACTCCGGCTCCGGCTCCGGTACCGCTTCGACCATCTGGTCTCGGGCGGAACGACCGCGCTCATCGGCTGGCTCGCCCTGGCCTGCCTGGCCGTCGTCGTTCCGGCGAGCATGGTCCTCGTCTGGTCCGACCGGTCCGCTCCGACCACGCTCTCCGGCCGGCTCACCGCCGTGTGGGTCAGCGTCGGCCAGACCCTGAAGATCGGGGGCGCCGTCGGCTCCCCGCTCTACGTACTGGCCTCCGTGTCCCTCGCCCTCGTGGCGCTGCTCTTCGTGTCGACGCTGGTCAGTCTGATCACCACGGGGATCAACCGGCGCATCATGTCGCTGCGCCTCGGTCACTCCACCGTGCTGGAGACGCGGCACACCGTCGTACTGGGCTGGTCGGACCAGGTCTTTCCCGTGATCGGGGAGCTGGTGGCCGCGAACGCGAACCAGCGCAGGTCCGCCATCGCCGTGCTCGCCCCGCAGGACAAGGTGTGGATGGAGACCGAGATCTCCACCCGCGTCGGCGACGGTGGCCGGACACGGATCATCTGCCGCAACGGGAGCACCACCGACCCCACCGAGCTGTGCCGGGTGAGTCCGCGCACGGCGAAGGCGGTGCTGGTGCTGCCTCCCACCGGGGACAGCGGTGACGCCCACGTGGTGAAGACGCTCCTCGCCCTCGACGCGGCCGTCCCCGGTTCCGGCGAGGGGGAAGCGGTGGTGGTCGCCGCCGTCCGTGACTCCCGCAACCACGTCACGGCCAGGCTTGCCGCCGGGCCCGCGGGGCACGTCCTGTGCGTCGACGACATCGTCGCGCGGCTGCTCGTCCAGACGGCCCGGCAGCCCGGACTCTCCCTCGTCTACTCGGAGTTGCTGGACTTCGCGGGAGACGAGTTCTACCCGGTCGCCGCCGGGGACCTCGTGGGGCGGACCTTCGGCGAGGCGCTGCTGTCGTTCGCCACGTCCTGCGCGGTCGGCCTGCTGCACGCCGACGGGAGCGTCACCCTCAATCCCGGCCAGGGGGCGGTGATCGGCCCGGCGGACCGGATCATCGTCATCTCCCGGGACGACGACACGGCCGTGGGGGCGGACGCGGCCTCGCTCGTCTCCCTCGCCTCCCTGGTCGACGAGGAGGCGATCGTGTCGGCCGGGCCGAGGCCCGCCCCGGCCGAACGCCTCCTGCTGCTCGGCTGGAACCGCCGCGCCCCGCTCGTCATCGAGCAGCTCGACCAGTACGTGAGCCCGGGGACGACCCTGGACGTCGTGGCGCTCGGCGGGTACGCGGCCACGCACGCCGCCCGGTCCGTCACCGCCGCGCGGTCCCGCCTCGAAGTCTCCCTCCACACCGGCGACATCACCGACCCGCTCACCCTGGCCAAGCTGGACGTGCCCTCGTACGACGGCGTGATCGTGATCGGTGAGACGGAGCACGCCGCCCCGGACGCCGGCCCGGCCCGGGGAACGGCCCCGGACGCTCCCGTCGCCCTCCCCACTCCGGCGACGGATCCCGATCCGGAGGCGCGGGCGGACGACAGGACGCTGGTGACCCTGCTGCACCTGCGGGCCATCGGGGACGCCGCGCAACGGGAACTCGCGCTCACCACCGAGATGTCCGACGACGGCAACCGGCTCCTCGCGCCCGCCCGGGGCGGCGCGGACTTCATCGTGAGCGGCAGGCTG
The DNA here is from genome assembly GCF_042880975.1 of Streptomyces sp. NPDC058289. Taxonomy (NCBI): domain Bacteria; kingdom Bacillati; phylum Actinomycetota; class Actinomycetes; order Kitasatosporales; family Streptomycetaceae; genus Streptomyces; species Streptomyces sp. NPDC058289. The sequence goes on along the minus strand of NZ_JBHVYI010000017.1, from coordinate 52,260 downwards.
ATCAGCCTGCTGATGACCCAGATCTCGGAAAGCCCCTATCTCGCCGAGGTCTTCGAGGAGCTGTTCAAGGCGGAAGGGCACGAGTTCCACCTCAAGCCGGCCGCGGACTACGTCCGGACCGGCTCCGAGGTCTCGTTCGCGACGGTCGTCGAGTCGGCGCGCCGCCGCCACGCCTGCGCGGTCGGCTATCGGCTGCGCGCACGGAGCGCCACGGCCCCCGACCACGGGGTGCGGATCAACCCCGACAAGCGGCAGCGCATCCGGTTCTCCGCGGAGGACTGGGTGATCGTGCTCGCCGAAAGCTGAGGGCTGCACCGGAGGCGCCGGTGCAGCCGGGGCGGCCGCTACGCGGTGTGGACCTCCAGGGCGGTGCGGACCGCCGATTCGAGGGCTCCCTCGATCCATGCGGGCTTGATGGACGTGTGGCAGCCCGCGAAGTGCAGGTTGCCCTCGGCCTTTCGGACGTGGGGGAAGAGCTCGGTGTGCTGGCCGGGCAGGAGGACCGAGGCCTCTCCGTAGGCGTACGGGTCGCGCATCCAGGACTGGGTGCGGCCGACTCCGGTGTAGAACACCTCGATGCGCTGTCCGAACACCTCTTGGACGCCGGCGAGGGCGCGCGGGTAGCGCTCCTCGTCGTCCAGGGAGTCCCACTTCAGGGCGTCGTCCGACCAGCTGTAGGAGGCGAGGACGACTCCGCCCGCGCTGCCTTCTACGGGGTAGGAGGGCTGGAACATGAAGCGGTTGGGGTTGTCGGTGGCCGAGCCGCCGCCGATGACGCCGGCCGCTTCGGGCTGGTCGCGGCTGACCACGCGGCTGGCGGCGTAGTGGGAGCGCTGGCTCGTGGAGATGTGGCCCTCGGGCACCGAGGAGTGGGCGCCCATCAGGGTTCCGTTCGCCGGTGTCTGACCGGTCTGGTACTTCCGGTACAGGCCGGGCTGCACGGCTTCGAGCTCGCGCTTCCAGTCGGCCTCGTCGAACTCCCACCAGCGGCGGCTGAATTCGAGCAGCACCTTGGTGGCGGCGTCGTAGTGCAGCTCGGTGACCGCCCGCCGCTTGCCGTAGGAGAGCGCGGGGGTGATGGGGATGTGGCGCAGCCCGGAGAAGGGGACCGTGATGATGGCGGTGTCCGCGGTGAAGGTCTCGCGGCGTACGGGGCTGCCGCCGCGGCCCTCGGAGACGGTCTCGACGGAGACCTTGCCCTCGCCATGGGTGATGCGGGTGGCGCGGCGGTCGAGCCGTACGAGGTCCTTGACGCGGGCGTACATGGCGTCGGCCAAGGTGGCGGTGCCGTCGGGCAGTTCGTAGAAGGCGGTGTCGGGGCTGATCAGCGACGCGCCGATGAAGCTGTGCACGAAGGCGAGGTGCAGGCGGGAGGTGAGGTTCTCGACGGTTCCGATCAGGTCGATGGTCCGTTCGTCGAGCTTGGCCTCCTCCGTCAGGAAGCGATACATCGACATGTGGCCGTAGCGCTGGATGACGCGGGCCCAGCCTTCGACGAGTTCCCTGTCCTTCTTGCCCTCGATCTCTTTGCGCACGGGGGCGAAGGCCTCGCGGACGATCTGCGAGGCGGGCACGGACTCGAAGGCCTGCGGCACTCCGAAGGAACGATTGAGCGCCTGCGGGGCGCGCGCGTAGTCGGCGCGGCGGACGCGGATGCCGTTGACGTAGATCCACGTCCGGTACGCGGGGCGGCCGGTCGCGTCCACGTCGACCAGGTGGAAGCGCCGGCGCTTGAGGCCGAGGCCGTCCATCAGGCCGGTGACCAGCGGGTGGCTGTCGGGGATGCGCATCGCGCCGGCCTCGGCGTACTGCTTCGGGTCGGCGAAGGGCTGGGCGGCCTTCTCGTGGCCGCCGGTGCGGAAGGTCTTGATCCGGCCGCCCACCCGGTTGCCGTTCGCCTCGATGACGGTGACCTGATGGCCGGCTTCGTGCAGGAGGTGTGCGGCGGTGAGGCCGGCCGGCCCGGCGCCGACGATCAGCACCTTCTTCCCGGGTCGGCGCGAGCGGGGCAGGCCGTTCTTCAGGAGGATGTCGGCGTAGCGCGGTACGAGCGGCTGGTCCTCCTCGTCCCGTACGAGGATGGCCCGCGCGATCGTCAGGCAGGTGCCCCAGTCGGCGACCGCGGCGCCGGGGACGGCCTGCGAGGTCTCGGCGGAGGTGACGGCGACCGTCAGCCCGCCGGCCGCGGCGACGGCGGCCGCGCCGGCGATGACGGTCCGGCGGGAGGGCCGGCGGGAGGGCGCCGGTGCGCCGTCGCCCGGGGTGCCGGACGGTTCGGGGGTTTCGGAGTGGGCATCGGGGTCCATGATCATGAACCAACCTTCGCCGTCCGCCCGGGCCCGATCTGCCAGATCGCGCCCGCGCGGGCAAGGACCACCCGGACGTGGGTCGCGCGTCGTCCCGTGCTGACGAACTGGGTTTCGTACGAGCACCCTTGAGGCCGTCCGGCGTGGTGGGCCGGGACGACGCCCGGCGCGAGGGCGCAGGAGCCGGTCCGGCCCGCACCGACACCGGGTGCTCGTCCGCGCCGATGCGGAGCAGCGCGGACTGCACGCGCTCGGGCCGCAGGCCACGGTGCGCGGCCGTGGGCCGGGTGCGTCGCCTTGACCGCCACGGAGGGGCCGAACGCGTAGAGGACGGCGAGCACCACGGCGAGGGCGATCACCCAGGGGGCGCGGGCTTCCTGGGTGTGCCGCTGGACGAACCTGAACATCGACGTGCCGACCAGCACGAAGAACGTGACGCGCATGACCAGCGCCAGCCTCCGGTCGCTTTGTCACCGAGTGGACCCATGCCGGGATAAAACGATCCGATGACCCGCGTATCACCCCTCCTGCCGTCCGGCTACAGGGGAGGCAGCAGTCCGAACTGGCCGAGCACCCCGGCGAGGTCCCAGTAGAGGGACTCCTGCCGGATCCGGCCGTCCTCGGAGAACCGGTAGACGGTCGACCCCGGCATGGAGAAGGACTTGCCCTTCGCGAGCGCGGCGAGCTGCGGGGGCAACCCGTCGAGGGCGCCCTCCAGGGTGCCGGACATGGTCCACTCGCAGGCTCCGGACCGGTCGTCCGCGAAGACGCTCCGGATCTCCATCCGGGTGTCCGGTATCGCGGCCACCCAGGAGTGCACGCCCGCCTCCAGTCCGGCGCGCCCGCGCCAGAAGGAGTCGAGGGGGACGTCCCAGGAGACGGCGTCGTCGGTGTAGCAGGCGAGCCAGCCGTCCGCGTCGGCCTCGGTGATCGCGGCCAGACAGGTGCGGACGAGTGCTTCGTTGCGGTGCATGGGTACTCCTGATTCGGTACGGGACGCCCCGTACGGAGCGTCAGGAGGGTGAGGGCGTCCGCAGGATGGACGAGAGGGTGCGGTCCAGGATGTCGGGGACGTCCTTGACCTTCAGGTGACGTGCGTCGGTCTCGGCGCCCGCCGCGTGCAGCAGGCTGTAGAAGGTGGTGACCAGCCAGGGGAGCGGAAGGTCGGTACGGAACACCCCCTCCGCCTGACCGCGGACCAGGACCCGTTCCACGCGCGCGAGGACCTTCTCGTGGTGCGCACGGCGGCGGGCCGGCGTGATGACCCCTTCGGAGGCGGCGAGCAGGAACGCGTGGCGCTCCAGGATCCGCCAGCCGGACCGGACGAGGCGGGAGAACGCCTCGTCCGCCGGGCCCTCGTCGAGCCCCTGGGCCCGGAGGGCGGCGTCCGCCAGTCCGACGGAGTGGTCCAGTACCGCGTCGACCAGGGCCTCGCGGGACGGGAAGTGCGCGTACAGCGTGACCCGGCTGACCCCGGCCGCACTGGCAACGGCGGTCAGGCTCACGTTGGGGTCCTGTCGGAAGCAGTCGATCGCGGCGGCCACGATGGCCGCGATGCTCCGCTCCGCATCCGCGCGGCGGCGGGGTTCCTCCCGGTCTGCTGCAGGGGTGCGGCGTGCTTTTTGAGACGGCGTGGACATGGGTGGGAGCGTATGTCACCTCCTTCGCGGCGCGCCAGGTCGCTTTCTCCCCCTGCGTACCGGGCCGGCGCGGTGGGCGGCCCGGCATGCAGGGAGCGTCCCGACGGGTCTCGGTCAGGCTCCGACGCGGCGGGGGGCCGGTGTCTGCGCGGGCGTCCGCCCGGGCTGCCGCTCGGCCTTCGCCGGGGCCCCGGTGTCGCCCGCCTTGCCCCGGGGGAACAGGAACAGGGCGACGGCGATGCCGGCGATGGCGACGCCCGCACCGGTGAACATCGCGGGCGCCATGCCCGAGACGTACGCGGACCGCGCCGCCTCGGCCAGAGCCTGCCCCGCCTGGGCCGGCAGCTGGCCGGCGACCGCGAAGGCGGCGCCCACGGAGTCGCCCGCGGCGTGCAGCGCGGATTCCGGCAGTCCGACGGCGGCCTGGCTGGCGGCCAGTTCGTCCCGGTAGGTCCCGGCGAGCAGGCTGCCGAGTACGGCGACCCCGAGCGCGGAACCCAGTTGCACGGCGGCGCTGTTGGTGGCGGAGCCGACGCCCAGGTCGTCCTCGGGCAGGGAGCCCACGATGGCGTCGCTGGTCGGGCCGATGATGAAGCCCGCGCCGAAGCCGAGGAAGAGCATGGCCGCCAGGGCCCGGCCGTAGCCGTCGCCGTCCCCGGTGGTGGCGAGGATCAGCAGGGAGACCGCCGCGAAGGCCAGGCCCGCGGCGGCCAGCCAGCGGGTGCCCACGTACTGGCCGAGGAACGAGGCGAGCGGGGCGGCGAGCAGGATGATCAGCGCGGTGGGTGCGATCCGCAGTCCGGTGGCCCCGGCGTCGTAGCCGAGTACGAACTGGAGGTACTGGACCAGCACGAACAGCGCTCCGAGCAGCGACAGCAGGCCCAGGAAGACCAGGATGTTGCCGATGGCCAGCCGCCGGTGGGCGAAGATCCCGAGCGGGAGCATGGGCTCCCGCGCGGTGCGCTCACGGACGATGAATCCGGCCAGCAGCAGCACGGCGACGGCGAAGCCCGCCAGCACCTTCGTGCTGGTCCAGCCCTCGGCCGGGCCCTCGATGATGGCCCAGAGCAGGGTGCCGACCCCGAGTACGGAGAGCAGCGCGCCCGGCAGGTCCAGGCTCCGGGCGACGGCGGCCCGCGAGTTCGGCACCATCTTGACGGCCGCGGCCAGCGCGATGACGCCGATGGGTACGTTGATCAGGAAGACCGAGCCCCACCAGAACTGTCCGAGCAGCCAGCCGCCGACCAGCGGGCCCATGGCCAGGCCCACGCCGATCATGGCGGACCAGAGCCCGATGGCCTTCATCCGCTCGACGGGGTCGGTGAAGACCGTGCCGATGATCGAGAGGGTCGCGGGCATGATCAGGGCCTCGCCGACCCCCATCACCCCGCGGGCGGTCATGAGCTGGGCCGTGCTGTCCGAGAAGGCGGCGACGGCGGAGGCGCCGGAGAAGAGGACCAGGCCCGACAGGAAGACGGGCTTGCGGCCGAAGCGGTCGGCGAGGCTGCCCGCGAAGAGCATCAGGCCGGCCGCCATCAGGCTGTAGATGTCCACCAGCCACTGCAGTTCGCTGGTGGACGCGCCGAGTTCGTCGACGAGCGTGGGCAGGGCGACGTTGAGCACGGTGACGTCGAGCCCCACGATCAGCAGGCTGAGGCACAGCACCGCCAGGATCGGCCAGCGCAGCGGATGGCCTGCCGCGCCGGGTGGGGCCGCGACGGGTGACGGGGACGGCACGGAAGGCACGGCGGAACTCCTTAAGTTGAACACTACCGTTCGGGTTCAGAGTAGCGCCGAGCCGGACTCATGTCGAACAACGTTGTAAAGTTTCACTGACGGGCGCGAGCCCCGCCGCCGGCCCCGCCGGCAGCCGCGGCCGCAGCCGCCTCGACCGCCTCGGCCGCCGGGACGAGGGTGCGCGAGACGCTGCGCAGCTTCTCGCAGGTCTCCTCGAACTCCCGCCCGGGTGTGGACTGTTCGACGATCCCCGCGCCCGCCCTCAGCCAGGTGCGGCCGCCCTGCCGGAAGACCGTGCGGAGCACGAGCGCGGCATCGAGGGACCCGTCGCTGCCCACGCTGAGCACGGCGCCGCTGTAGAGGCCGCGCGGGCCCGGCTCCAGCTGCCGGATGGTCCGGTACGCGGCCCGCTTGGGCACACCCGAGGCGGTGACCGCGGGGAACACGGCGGCCAGCGCGGGCCAGGGTCCGCGGTCCGCGGGGGCGAGCCGGCCGCTGACCCGGGAGGCGATGTGCTGGACGCTGCCGCGCTCCTTGACGGACATGAACTCCTCGGCCCGCACCGAGCCCGCGCGGCAGACCCCCAGCATCTCGTCCCAGGCCACCTGGACGGATATCGCGTGCTCGTAGATCTCCTTGGCGTCGGTGAGCAGGTCCGCGCGGCGGGCCGCGTCCTCGGCCCGGTCCCCGCTGAGCGCCCGGGTGCCCGCCAGCGGCTGGGTGGACACGTGGCCGTCGGCCGAGACCTCCACGACCGTCTCGGGGCTGAACCCCGCCGCCTCGATGCCGCCGAGGTCCAGGAGGAAGGAACGTGCGGGCGAGTTGACCGCGCGGCCCGTCAGGTAGGTGGCCGGCAGGTCCAGTTCGCCCTCCACCCGAACGGCGCGGGACAGGATCACCTTCTGCAGGTCGCCGGCCCGGATCGAGGCGACCGCGCTCGCGACGCCCTCGCGGTACGAGGCCTCGGCCGCGCCCCCCAGATCGACCGGGAGGGGGATGAACTCCCCCTGGAGCGGCTCGGGTCCGGCGTCTCCCAGCACGGCGTGCACGAGGACCTCTTCGGCCTCGTCGGAACATCGGACCTCGGCGCCGTCCGCCGACAGCCGGATCTCGGTCCGGGGGACGACCAGGTGCACCAGCGGCTCTTCGCCGAGCTCGGCGGCCTCTCCCGCGAGGGCGTACGACAGCTCGAAGGTGGCCCAGCCGTAGGCGCGCCACTGCGCGTACGGCAGCGAGGACAGCATGCGGTGCACGGTTTCGAGCGGATCGCCCTGCCAGGGGGTGCGGATCCGGGTGCCCTCGTGGTCGAGCGTCACGTGGCTCCGGTCGGCCACCAGCCGGGCCCGGACCCCGCCGGCGTACCACCAGGCGCCCTCCCGCTCGTACACCACGTACTCACCGCCCGCGCCGTGCAGGCCGGCGCGGGCCAGGCGCACCGCGGCCTGGGCCGGGGTGCCGGAGAAGGGGATGCGACCGGTCCGGGGCGACACGGTGGTGGTGGACATGCGTGGGGTCTCCTTCATGGAGTGCGGAGTTCGGTGGTGCGACGGGGGCGGGACGGGCCGCCGGGATGAGCGGGCGCCGGGCGGGAAGTCGGCTCCGGCGGGAGGGGGCTTCAGCAGAAGGCGGCTCCGGCGGGAGGTCAGCTCCGGCGGGAGGCGGCTTCGGCCGCGCGCCGGGTGAGCACGCGCTTGTCGAGCTTTCCGACGGCGGTGAGGGGCAGGGAGTCGACGACGTGGATCAGGTCGGGCTTCTTGTACGGGGCGAGCCCGCGCCCGTCGAGGAAGGCGTCGAGGCCTCCCGGGCCGAAGGCATCGGCAGCCGACGGGAGTTCGCCCGCACGGGAGGCGCCGGCAGCCGCGGCCGGTCCGCCCGGACCGGTGCTCCGCTCGCGCAACACGATCCAGGCGCAGGTGCGTTCGCCGAGGTAGTCGTCCGGAACGGGCACCACCGCGGCGTCGAGTACGGCGGGATGGGCGCGCAGGTGGCCTTCGAGCTCGTCCGAGGAGACCTTGTCGCCGCCCCGGTTGACGAGGTCCTTGCGCCGCCCCTCGACGACGACGTCCCCGCCGGGCAGCACGCGTACGAGGTCGCCGGTGCGGTAGAAGCCGTCCGCGGTGAAGGCGGTCCGGTTGTACTCCTCGGCCCGGTAGTAGCCGCGCAGGGTGTACGGGCCGCGGGTGAGGAGTTCGCCGATCTCGCCGGCCGGGGCGTCCCGGTCGTCGGCGTCGACCACGCGGATCTCGTCGTCCGGGCTCAGCGGCCGGCCCTGGGTGGTGGCGACGCGTTCCGCGTCGTCGCCGGGCCTGGTCATGCACAGCAGCCCCTCGGCCATGCCGAAGACCTGCTGGAGCTCGCACCCGAGGGTGGCCCGTACCCGCCGGGCCGTTTCCGGACCGAGCCGCGCACCACCCACCTGCAACAGGGCCAGGCTGCCGAGGTCCTCCGGGCTCCACTCGGCCGCCTGGGACCACAGGGCGGCGAGCGGGGGCACCACGGCGGTCACGGTGACCCGGTGCCGTTCGATCAGCGGGAAGACCGTCTCGGGGTCGGGTGACGCGCTGAGCACCACGGTCCCGCCGGCCAGCAGGGTGCCGAGCGCCCCCGGGCAGGCGAGGGCGAAGTTGTGGGCGACGGGCAGCGCCGCGAGGTAGACCGTACCGGGGCCCAGACCGCACAGTTCGGCGCTGGCGCGGACGTTGTAGGCGTAGTCCTCGTGGGTCCGCGGGATGAGCTTGGGCAGGCCCGTGGTGCCGCCGGACACCAGGAGCACCGCCGGGTCCAGCGGGTCGGGGACCGCGAAGGCGCCGGGCGGGAGCGGGCTGCGGCGGCCGGCCCCCTCGACGTCGGCGAGTGCGGTGTGCGGCCCCGGGTCGCCGCCCGCGACGAGGACGTGGCGCAGTCCGGGCACCTGCTCCCGGACCTCTTCGGCGAGGGCCGGGTAGTCGAAGTCCGAGGCGGGGTCGGGGTCGACGGCGGGGACCACGTAGGCGACGGCACCGCTGTGGTCGCAGAGGTGGACGGCCTCGCTGCGACGGTAGGCGGGCAGTCCGAGGACCGGGACCGCGCCGATCCGGAGCGCGGCGAAGAGCAGGACGAAGAACTCGGGCCCGTTGGGGAGTTGGACGACGATCCGGTCACCGGGGGCGATGCCCAGTGCGGCGAGCCCGGCGGCGAGATGGCCGGCACGGCGGTCCAGTTCGGCGTACGAAACCCGCTCGCCGTCCGCCACCAGGGCCGTGGCCGTCCCGATCGTCCGGGCGTGCCCGGCGAGGAAGTCGCCCAGCGTGCGGCCCTGCCAGTAACCGGCCTCCCGGTACCGCTCCGCCTCGGCATCGGGCCATCGAACCATGTCCACGAAGAATCCAGCTCCTCACGCCGGGTCGAATACCCGGAAGCATTGCAGGAATAATTCAAGCACTAACGCTGCCGTAAAGACTCCCCTGAAGTAAATCCAATGGGCAATCGCAGACGGATAACTTTTTGGCAAAATCAGGCGCGTTTTGACAACGCAACACACCCGCTATAGCTGGATATTCATGGATAGATCGGGCATACAAGGGGCGGGTATTACCCCTTCGGGTAGCTCCCTTTCGAACGGCTATTTCTTGACGTACCTTGACAGGGAAAACTGGGGACGATCGCGACGGAGCAATTCTCGAATGTTCCTCGATTCCCGCTCACGGCCCCTGCTCCTCGTTTCCTCCGAAAGGCCACCTCCCTTGCTCAGGTACGGGCCGACGCCACAGCCGCGCGGGACGGGCCGCGCCCCGTCCTGGCTGCGCACGCCGGCACCCCGGCAGCGCCCCGGACTGCGGCTGCTCTGCTTCCCCCACGAGGGCGGCTCGGCGGAGTTCTTCGACCCCTGGCTGGACCACCTGCCGGACACCGCCGAGCTGACCGCCGTCCAGTACCCGGGGCGCGGCGACCGCGCCCACGAGCCGGTGCCCGGCCAGGTCGACGACCTCGCACGGCCGGTGGCGGAGGCGCTGGCGGGGCGGGGAGGAGCCCGGCTGGTGCTCTTCGGGCACGGGATGGGTGCGGCGGTCGCCTTCGAGACCGCCCGGCTCCTGACGGAGCACCACGATCCGTGCCCCGAGGCGCTGTTCGTCTCCTCCCACCCCGCACCGACGGACATCCGGATCCACGAGGGCCACCACCACGACGACCCCGTCGCCCGCCTGCGCCACCTCACGAGCGAGGGGCCCGGGGCCGGCCCGAACCCCGGGCCGCCGCCGGTCCCGACCGCCACCGTGTACGCCGACCTGCGGACCGCCGCGCGCTACCGCTACCGGCCGGGCCCGCCGCTGGAGTGCCCCGTCACGGCGCTCGTGGGCATCCACGACACGGGGGTCACGGCCCGCCGGGCCGAGGGCTGGCGCTCCTGCACGACCGGCCGGTTCACCCTGCGCGCCATGCGGGGCGGCCCCTTCTACCTCGTGCGGCACCGGGCGGCCCTGGTGGCCTTCCTCCTCACCAGTTCCGGCGGCGGCCGGGCCCGGGCCTGAACGGGCCACGGCCCCCGCGCTCCCCGGCTCCATCCCCCGTCCCGCCCGGTCCCCGGCCCCGCACGCAGACCGTCCGACCCCCGCTAGGAGACAGACCCATGGCGGCTCCCGCCCCAGCCATCCGCCCCGACTTCCGGGTGCTCCAGGACACCCTCACCGAGGTGCTCACGCAGGTCCCGTACAACAGCGCCGCGCAGTACCACGTCCACTACGGGACCGGTTCCTCTCCCGAGCGCTTCGGCACCGCCTGCGCCTGGCAGACCTTCCGGGCCGGCGAGCGGATCGCCCTGCACACCGGCACCGAGGCCGAGTACCGCGTCGGCGGCCGGCACGTCTGCGCGCTCTACGACGACGGCGAGACCCTCACCGTCATCGACCCCTACCTGATGCACCGCACCCCGCTGCGGCTGGCGCGGGCCGACGCCGTCGACGGCGTCGTACGGGCCGAGGCGCAGGCCTACCCGCTGCGCCACCGCCCGGACGGCTCCACCGCCCCCTCGCTGCTGCGGGCGCTGTGGCAGCCGGCTGACGGGGTCCTGCGGCTGCAGTACCTGCGCTACAGCCCCCGGCTCGGCGACCGGGTCATGCACCGCGCCTACACGATGCGGCCCGGGGACACGGTCCGCGAACTTCCGGTGCCGGCCCCGCTGGTACGGGAACTCCTGCTGCACCCCGAACAGGACAACCTGTCCGTACGGGTCGTGCACCCCGGCGACGACGGCCTCGCCGAGGTCGTCCTGCCCTTCGCCGGCCGCCCGCGCGGGGCCCTCGCCGACGCGGCGGCGCTGATCGCACGCGACAACCAGGGCGCGGTCAGCCGTTGGGGCAGCGCCGCCTTCGGGCGCGAACTGGAGCGGGTGGCCGAGGCGTTGCGCTGCGACCCCGACGAGGTGGTGGACCACCTCCTCGGCGCCGCCGCGCTCTACGACGCGGCCGCCCCGGCCGGTCTCCTCGTCAACGACTACTCCCTGGAGGACGCGTGAGCACCCCGCACCCCCGTTCCTACTTCCTCGCCGGCGTCATGCAGGGCGCCCGCGGCGGCGCCGAACTGGCCGACCAGGGCTACCGCGAGCGGCTGCGCCGCAGCATCCTGGAGCACCGCCCCGATGCCGTGGTGCACGATCCCGACATCCTGATGCGGGAGTGGATCGGCGCCCAGGAGCAGCCGATCAGGGCCGGCCACGCCGCGCTCGCGGACACTCCCGAGGTGTACCGGGCCACCCTCGACCCGGCCGTCCAGCTGCTCACCTCGACCTTCCACCGGCTGACCGAGCTGGCCGCCGAGAGCGACGTGTGCGTGGCCTGGCTGCCCGGCCACGAGCCCAGCATGGGCACCGCGGCGGAGATGCTCAGCGCCCACCGGGGCGGCGCCACGGTCGTGGCCGTGACGCGGATGCGCCAGAACCTCGCGGTGCTGTCCTGCTCCGACGTGATCGTCCCCGACCTCGCCTCCTTCGAGCGCTGGCTGGCGGCGCAGGCATGAGCGACGCCGGCGGCGATCCGTCCGGGAAGCCGCGCGAGGCCTGCGGAGTCGCCGGTGTATGGGGCGCGGCAGGGGACGCCGCACCCCTGGTCCGCACCATGCTGACGGCCCTGCAGCACCGCGGCCGGCAGAGCGCGGGGATCGTCGCCTGCCGCGACGGCGTACTGACCCGCCGGGCGGGCGCGGGCCGGGTCACCGAGGTGTTCCCCGGTCCGGACGGCCTGCCCGCCGGGCCGGGCGCGATCGGCCACGTCCGCTACGGAACCTCGGGCGGCGCCGGCCTCGGCTCCGACGCCGCACTCGCCCAGCCCGCCGTCGCCGGCCCTGCGGGCCGCCCCGCCCTCGCCGTCGCGCACAACGGCACCCTCATCGGCGCCGAGACCGCAGCCGCCGCCCACGGGGTGCCCGTACGCCCGGGCGAGGCGGACACCGCCCTGCTCACCCGAGTGCTGCACGAGGTGAGGGCCCGGCGCGGGCTGACGCTCGCGGCGGCCCTGCACGAGGTGCTGCCCTCGGTCGACGGCGCGTACGCCCTCGTCCTCACCGACGGGCTGCGCCTCTACGGGGTGCGCGACCCGCACGCCTTCCGGCCGCTGTGCCTCGGGCGGCTGGGCGACGCCTGGCTGCTCGCCTCGGAGTCTGCGGCCCTCACCGCCGTCGGCGCCGAACTCGTACGGGACCTCGAGCCCGGCGAGGTCCTGGAGGCGGGCCCCGACGGCATCCGCACCGGCAGGCTCCCGGCCCCCGGGGCCCGGCGCGCCTCCTGCGTGTTCGAGTACGTGTACTTCGCGCGGGCCGATTCCGTCGTGGACGCGCAGAGCGTCCACCGCACCCGGTACGCGGCCGGCCTCGCCCTCGCCGAGCACGCCCCGCCGCCGCCCGGAGCCGTGGACCCGGTGGTGGTGGCGGTGCCCGAGACCGCACGCGTCGCCGCGGACGCGTACGCGTGGCGCTCCGGACTGCCCACCGTTCAGGGCCTGTTGCGGAACGAGGGGGTCGGCCGGTCCTTCATCGGCGGCACCGCCGCCGACCGCGAGGCCGCCGTGCGCGCCAAGCTGTCGGCCGTACCCGCCGCGGTGTCCGGCCGGTCCGTGGTCCTGGTGGACGACTCGCTGGTGCGCGGCACCACGATGGCGACGGTCACCGCGCTGCTGCGGGCCGCGGGCGCCCGCGACATCCACCTGCGGGTCGCCTCCCCGCCTCACCGCCTGCCCTGCTTCTACGGCATCGACACCGCCCGCGGTGACGCGCTGCTCGCGACCGGGCTGCCCGACTCCGCCCTCGCGGACCGGCTGGGCTGCGAGAGCGCGGAGTTCCTCCCGCTCGACCTGCTCGTCCGGGCCGTCGGCAAGGACCCCGCAGACCTCTGCACCGCCTGCCTCGACGGCCGGTACCCCACCGCCGTGCCCGCATCCGCAGGCCGAACCGCCGTACCCACCCACAGGAGAGCCCTCGCATGACGAGCAGCACGAGCACCACGGACAGCACGCACAGCACACACAGCGCGTCCACCGCCGACACGAACCCCCGGCTGGAGAGCCGCAGCGGCAAGTTCTTCGCCCGCTACTACGACGCCATGACCGCGCGCGCCGAGGAGAAGTGGGGCCGCCCGCTGCGCACCCTCATGTTCGGCGAGCTGACGGGCGCCGTCCTCGAGGTGGGCGCCGGCTCCGGGGCCAACGTGCCCTACTTCGCCAAGGCCGACTCGCTGGTCGCCGTAGAACCGGCCAGCGAGATGCTGCGGCAGCTCCGGGTGCGGGCCGCCGAGGCGCCCATCGAGGTGGAGGTCGTGGACGCCTGGGCCGAGAGCCTGCCGCTGCCCGACGACACCTTCGACACCGTCGTGTGCACCCTCGTCCTCTGCACGGTCGTCGACCTGCCCGCCGCGCTCTCGGAGATCCGGCGCGTGCTCAAGCCCGGCGGACAGCTCGTCTTCTTCGAGCACGTCCGGTCCCCCGGAGCGGTGGGCCTGCTCCAGGACGTCCTGGCCCCGCTGTGGCGCCGCGCGGCCGGCGGCTGCAACGCCAACCGGCGCCTCCTGAGCGCGCTGCACGAGGCCGGGTACCAGGTGCGCGTCCACGAGATCGTCCGCCCGTGGCCCCGCTACCCCACCAACACGCCCTACCTGCGCGGCACCGCCGTGCCGTCGGCCCAGCCGGCCGACCGCGACTGATCGGAAGAATCGTGCTGTCTGTGAACACCCCGTCCGAGCCGCGCGGCCTGGCCTCGGCCGTCCACGAAGCCGCCCGGCGCCGCCCGGACGCCACGGCGCTCACCTTCGTCGACTACTCCGCCGACCGGGCCGGCGTCGTCCGCGAGCTGACCTACGGCATGCTCGAAGCGCGGGCGCGCTCCGTGGCGGGCGCCCTGAGCCGCATCGCCGTGCCGGGCGACCGGGCCGCCATCCTCTGCCCGCACACGGCGGACTACGTCGCCGCCCTGCTCGGCTGCCTCTACAGCGGGGTGATCGCCGTACCCCTGTACGCCCCCGAGGCGTTCCGTACGGACGAGCGGCTGCACCTCGCCATGGCCGACTGCACGGCGGGCGTGGTCCTGACCACCAGCGCGCACGAACAGCCCGTACGCGAGCTGCTGGCCGACGCACCGGGCCTCGGGCAGCCTTCCGTGCTGTACGTGGACACCCTGGATCCGGCGCTGGGCCGGGACCTGGTCCTGCCCGAGACGCAGCACCCGAACGGCGTCGCGTACCTCCAGTACACCTCGGGGTCGACCCGGCAGCCGACCGGTGTCGAGGTCACGCACCGCAATCTGGCCGTCGGGGCCGAGCAGTTGCGCGCGGGGCTCGCGATCGGCGACGACGCGCGCATCGCCGGCTGGCTGCCGTTCTTCCACGACATGGGCCTCCTGCTGATGCTCGCCGTGCCGCTGATCAACGGCACGCCCGCCGTGCTGATGTCGCCGTTCTCCTTCATCCAGCGGCCCGTCCGCTGGCTGCGCGCGATCAGCGACCACCGGGTCACGCACACGGTGTCCCCGAACTTCGGCCTCGACCTGTGCGTCGACCGGGTACCGGCGAACGCCCGGACGGGCCTCGACCTCTCGTCGCTCCGCACCCTCGTCAACGGCTCCGAGCCGGTGCGGGCCTCGACCCTGGACCGGTTCACCGCGGAGTTCGGGCCCCACGGGTTCCGTCCGCAGGCCCACTGCCCCAGCTACGGCCTGGCGGAGGCCACCCTCGCCGTCACCCTCGGCGGTCCCGGAGCACCCCGCGTGCTGCGGCTGGACCGTGCCGAGCTGGCGGCGGACCGGGTACGCGTCCTGCCGGATGCCGAAGAGGACGGATACCGCGTGGTGTCCTGCGGCACGCCCGCCGGCCAGGAGGTGCGCATCGTCGACCCCCGGACCGGGGAGGCCGTGTCCGGGGACTCCGCGGGCGAGGTGTGGGTGCGCGGGGCCAACGTGTGCGCCGGGTACTGGGGGCGGCCGGAGCGTTCCGCCGAAGTCTTCCGCGCGGTGACCCCGTCGGCTCCGGACGGAGCCTGGCTGCGCACCGGCGACCTGGGCTTCCTCCGGGACGGCGAACTGTTCCTGACGGGCCGCATCAAGGACCTGATCGTCGCGGGCGGGCGCAACCACCACCCCGCCGACGTCGAACTGACCGTCCAGGAGGCGCAGACGGCGATCCGGCGCGGTCATGTCGCCGCGTTCTCCGCCGGGTTGTTCGACGAGACCGGGGAACGGGCCGTGATCGTCGCCGAGCTCGACCGCGGCCGCGACCCGGGGGAACTGGAGGCGATCCGCGCGGCGGTCCGCGCCTCCGTGGTGGCCCGGCACGCCCTGGACGTGCACGAGGTCGTGCTGATCCGGCGCGGGGCGCTGCCCAAGACCACGAGCGGGAAGGTCCGCCGTGCCGCGTGCCGCGACCTGTACCTGGCGGGGGACCTCGCCGTCGCCACGGGAACGGGCGCCGCGGTACGGGACGGGGCGCCGGCCCTGTGAGCGAGGAACTGTACCGACTGCTCGTCGCGCGCGTGGCCCGGCGCAGCGGTCTGCCCGAGCACCGCATCGACCCCGATCTGCCGTTCGACACGTACGGGTTCGCCTCCATCGACGCGGTGGCGCTCTCGGGCGAGCTGGAGGAGCTGCTCGACCGGGACCTGCCGCCGACCGTGCTGTGGCAGCACCCCACCATCCACCGGCTGACCGCCTTCCTGACCGGCGGCCCCGAGCAGCGGGAGCGGCCCGAGCAGCCGGATGCCGGGCCCGCCGCGGAAGCGGGCGATGAGGGCTCCCCGTACGGCGACACGGACCTCGCGGTGGTCGGCCTCGGCTGCCGGCTCCCCGGGGGCATCGCCTCCGCGGCCGGGTTCTGGGAGCTGCTGAGCCGCGGCGGCGACGCCGTCACCACCGTCCCGGAGGGCCGCTGGGAGCCGTACCGCCAGGTGTCGCCCGCGCACGCGGCCGCCGTCGACCGGGCCGTGCCGCACGGCTCCTTCCTCGACGACGTGGACGGCTTCGACGCGGAGTTCTTCGGCATCGCGCCGGCCGAGGCCGCCGAGATGGATCCGCAGCAGCGGATCCTGCTGGAGGTCGCGTGGGAGGCCCTGGAGCACGCGGGGCTGCCGGCCGACGGGCTGGCGGGCTCCCGTACCGGCGTGTACGTGGGTGCGTGCAGCGACGATCACGGGCGGACTGCCCTGGAGGACCTGCCGTCGATCACCGCACGCACCGGCACCGGGTCCGCCATGAGCATCATCGCCAACCGGCTCTCGTACGCGCTGGACCTGCGGGGCCCCAGCATGACGGTCGACACCGCCTGTTCCTCCTCGCTCGTGGCCCTGCACCTGGCCCGGCGCGGGCTGCTCGCGGGCGAGTGCGACACCGCCCTGGTCGGCGGCGTGAACCTGCTGCTCTCCCCCGGCGTGACGCTCAACTTCGGGGCGGGGGGCGTCCTTTCGCCGGGCGGGCGCTGTCGCCCGTTCTCCGCCGCGGCGGACGGCTACGTGCGCGGCGAGGGCTGCCTGGTCGTCGTGGTGCGCAGGCTCGCCGACGCCCTGCGCGACGGCGACCGGGTGCTCGCCGTGGTCCGCGCCACCGGCACCAACCAGGACGGCCGCTCGAACGGGCTGATGGCACCCAACCCGGCAGCCCAGGAGGCCCTGATCCGCGAGGTCTGGGCCGGCTCCGGACTCGATCCCGCCGAAGCCGGGTACGTGGAGGCCCACGGCACCGGAACCCCGCTGGGCGATCCGATCGAGGCGGCCGCGCTCGGCGCCGCGCTCGGCGGCACCAGGACCGCGGGCTCCGCGTTGCGGATCGGCTCGGTCAAGTCCAACCTCGGCCACCTCGAGGGCGCGGCCGGACTCGCCGGACTGGCCAAGTGCGTACTGGCCCTGCACCACGGAGTGATCCCGGCAACCCTGCACCACGACGCCCCCAACCCCCGGATCCCGCTGGACGAGTGGGGCCTGTCCGTCGTGGACCGGCCGACCCCGTGGGCGCGCGGCGAGCGGCCGCGCACCGCCGGAGTCAGCTCCTTCGGGTTCGGCGGCACCAACGCCCACGCGGTGCTCCTCGAAGCCCCGGTTCCCCAGACGGTGTCGATCACCGAGTGAGAGTGAACTCCCCCATGGAAAAGACCGAGATGCTCTTCGCGCTCTCCGCCCGCTCGCCCGGGGCCCTGCGCGAGAACGCCGGCCGGCTGGCCCGCTGGCTGACCGCCGACGGCGCCCGCGTCCCCCTCGCCGACGTGGCCCACACCCTCGCGGTACGCCGCGCCCACCTCGCCGAACGCCTCGTGGTCCGGACCACCGACCGCGCGGCGCTCGCCGGGCTGCTGGAGACCGTCGCCGACGGCGGGGAGCCCGGGCCCCTCGCCGTGCGCGGCAGCCTGTCGGACACCCGGCCCGCCTCTCCGGTGTTCGTCTTCTCGGGCCACGGTTCGCAGTGGGACGGCATGGGCGCCGAACTCCTGTCCCGGGAATCCTCGTTCACCGCCGTCATCGACGCCCTCGAAGGGGTCGTGCGGGAGGAGAGCGGCCACGACCTGCGCACGCTGATCACGCGGGACGGCCTGGCGGGGTCCGGGATGGACCAGGTGCAGCCCGCCGTGTACGCCCTCCAGGTGGGCCTCGCGGCGGTGTTCCGCGAACGGGGCATCCTGCCCGCCGCCGTGATCGGCCACTCGATGGGCGAGATCGCCGCCGCCGTGGTCTCCGGCGCCCTCACCCCCGAGGACGGGGCGCGGATCGTGTGCCGCCGGTCCCTGCTGATGGAGCGGCGGCTGGCCGGCACCGGAGCCACGGCCCTGGTGGAGCTGGACGCCGCCGAGGCGCGGCGCCGGCTCACCGGCCGGCCGGGCGTGTCCGTCGCCGTGCACTCCTCGCCGCGCGCCTGTGTGGTGGCGGGGCTTCCGGACGCCGTCGAGGCCTTCGTGGCCGAATGCCGCGCGGAGGGGCTGCTGGCCCGCCTGGTGCCGGGCGTGCGGATCGGCGCGCACAGCCCGCTCGTCGACCCCCTGCTCGGCGAACTCACCGCCGCACTGGGCGACATCGAGCCGGCCACGCCCCGGCTCGCCCACTACAGCTGCACCTCGGAGGACCCGAGGGAGCGGCCCGCCCTCGACGCCGGGTACTGGGCGGCGAACCTGCGCAGGCCCGTGCGGCTGACCGAGGCCGTACGGGCCGCCGCCGAGGACGGGTTGCGCGTCTTCATGGAGGTGTCGCCGCACCCCGTGGTCGCCCAGTCGGTCCTGGAGACCGTACTGAAGACCGACGGCGCGCACCGCGGCCGGAGCACGGTGTTGGGCACCCTCGGCCGCGGCGCCCCGGCCGGTGCCTCGCTCGCGGGCGCCCTCGCGACCCTGCACTGCGCGGGGGTGACGCTTCCCCGGCAGGCCGTCCCGGCGGGTCGGCCGGCCGAACTTCCCGCCTACGCCTGGCAGCACCGGGCCTTCCCGCGGCCCCGCCGCGCCCCCGTGGAATCCCCGGCGCATCCGCTGCTCGGCCACCGGATCACCCTGCCGGGCACGCCCGTCCGCCATGTGTGGCAGAGCCGGGTCGGCACCGATCGGCTGCCGTGGCTCGACGACCACCGGGTCCAGGGCACGCCGGTGCTGCCGGGCACCGCGTACGCGGAGCTCGCCCTGGCCTGCGCCTGCGAGGCGTTCGGTGCCGGGCCGGACCGGGTGGAGGTCACCGGGCTCGACCTGGCCCGGGTCCTGCCCCTGGACCGGCCCGCGACCCTCACCACCACCTTGGAGGAAGACCCCGAAGGCCACGGCGGCACCGTCTCCGTGGTCGCCGGGACCGGCGCCGGGAGCACCGGGGCGGTGCTGGCCAGTGCGCGGGTGGCCCTCGTGGCCGCCCGCGCGCCCGGCCTCGTACGGGAGGACCGGGAGCTCTGGGCCGACGCGGAGGACCGGGAGGACCGGGACCACCACCGGGACCACCACCGGGAGGACGGCGGGGACGGCGGGGACGGCGCACCGCACGACCCGCAGGCGCTCTACGCGGCCCTGCGCGCGCTGGGCCAGGAGCACGGGCCCGCCTTCGCCGGGGTCACCGGGGTACGGGTGGGCGGGGGCTTCGCCGTGAGCCGGGTGGCCCGGCCGGCCGTGCTGGCCGCGGACGGCCGGTGGCGCTTCCACCCGGCGCTCCTCGACGCCTGCCTGCACGGGCTGGGTTCGCTGATGCCGGAGGGCACGCAGGGCACGTACCTGCCGACGGGAGTGGAGCGGCTCCGGGTCACCGGGACCCCGGGGGACGAGCTCGTCTGCCGGGCCCGGCTGCGTCCCGGCGCCGCGGGCACCCTGTCCGCCGACGTGGAGATCACGGACCCCGGGGGTGCGCCGGTCGCCCGGCTGACAGGCGTCCGGCTCAGCCCGGTCGGCGAGGACGCGCTGCCCGTCGACGTGGCGCCCCTGCTGCGCCACGTGCGCTGGGAGACCGTGGCCGCGCCGGGCTCCACACCGGGCTCCGGGCCGGGCGACGAGCCGCGACGGCTGCTCGTGAGCGGCGACCCGGACGGCACGGTGACCGCCGCCCTGTCGGCCGCCGGAGTCGCCAGCGCACGCGTCGGCCCGGACGGGCCCTGGGCTGCCGCCGGGGACGCCGCCGGCCGGGTGGACGGCGTGGTGTTGACCGCCTGGGCCGGACCGGACGCGTCCCCGGACGTGCCCGGCTCCGCCGAGGAGCGGGTGGACTCGGCGCTCAGGCTCGTCTCGGGACTGCTGCGCCGGTACGAGGACACCGGCACGCCGCCGCCCCCGCTGACCGTGCTGACCGTACGCGCCCAGCCGGTGCGGGAGGGCGAGGAGCCCGATCCGGGCCAGGCGGCGCTGCGCGCGGTCGTCCGTACGCTGCGCCAGGAGCGGCCCGAACTACGGGCGCGCATCGTCGACCTGGACCGGACGGGGGCCCTGCCCGTGGCCGAGATCCTCGACCGGGACGGCCCGGACGAGGTCGCCTGGCGGGGCGGGCAGCGCCATGTGGCGCGCCTGGTCGCCGGACCGCCGCCGGCCGGGCGGGCGGAGCAAGCCGGGCAGGCCGCCGACGGCGGCGGCCGGGGCCGTGTCGTCGTGCGGCCGGGGGGCGGCTACCTCGTCACCGGCGGCACGCGCGGCCTGGGCCTCGCCACCGCCCGCTGGCTCGCCGAAGGCGGCGCGGGGACCGTGGTCCTGGGCGGCCGCGGCGTGTTCGGACCGGAAGCCGCCCTCGAACTGGAGCGGATCCGGGCCCTGGGCACCCGCGTCGAGCTGGTCACGGGGGACGTGGCCGCCCCGGGGACCGCCGAACGCATGGCGGACGTACTGGCGGCGGCGGGCGTACGGCTGCGCGGGGTGGTGCACACCGCGGCCGTACTGGAGGACGCGCTGGTCACCGAGCCCGACGGAGGCCGGCTGCACCGGGTGTGGTCGCCGAAGGCCACCGGTGCCTGGCGCCTGCACGAGGCCACCGCGCGGGCCGGGCTCGACTGGTGGATCGGCTTCTCCTCACTGGCCTCCCTGGTCGGCTCGGCCGGCCAGGCCGAATACGCGGCGGCCAACGCCTTCCTCGACTCCGTGGTGGCGCTCCGGCGGGCCCGGGGCATGACCGCCCTCGCGGTCAACTGGGGCCCGTGGGAGGGAATCGGCGCCGTGCGCGACCGCACCGTCCCCGGGCTGGGCAAGCTGACCCCGCGCGAGGGCTTCGCAGCGCTGGAGGCCCTGCTGGCCGGTGACGCGGCCCACGCCGGGGTGGCCCGGCTGACCGGCTCCGCCTTCGTCGAGGCCTATCCGCAGACGCGTACCTCCTCCTTCCTCTCCGCCCTGGCGGGGGCGGACGGTCCGGGGTCCGCCACGCAGTCCGGTGTCGACCGGGCGGCCCTGGCCGCGCTGCCGGACGGGGCGCGGCGGGTGGCCGTACGGGCCCGGACGCTCCTGAGCGTCGGACGGGTGCTCGGCTTCGCGGACCCCGGCCGGATCGCGGACCGTCCGCTGGTGCACCTGGGGCTGGACTCGCTGGCCGCCGTACGGATCAAGAACGCGCTGTTCGAGGACTTCGCGGTGGACGTGCCGGTGGCGCGGCTGCTCCAGGGGGCCAGCGCCGCAGATCTGGCGGCGCTGGTGACGGACGCCCTCGCCGGGGGCTCCGAAGGGGCCGACGACGCCGAGGGCACCGCCGGCGGCAGCGTCGGCGAGGCCGGTGGCGCACGCCCGGCGGCGGCGCCCGGCGCCGTGCGCGACGCCACGCGCCGGGCGGCCGCCCGGACCGCCCTGGCCGGAGCCGGCCGGGCGAGACGGCGCGACGCACGGGACGTGCGCGAGGTACGGGACATACGGGATGCACGGAGGAGCGGTTCATGAGCGACGCACGGCCGGATGCCGGCGGGGCACAGACCGGTACGGGTACCGGTACTGGTACCGATGACGAGACCGGGGTCGGGTCCGGGATCGAGGCCGGGCCCGAGGCCGTGGCGGTCGTGGGGATCGCGGGCCGGTTCCCCGGGGCCCGCACCACGGAGGAGTTCTGGGACCACCTGGTCGCCGGGCGGGACTGCCTGGAGGAACTCGACGACGCGGAGCTGCTGGCCGCCGGGGTGCCCGACTCGGCGCTTGCCGGGCCCGGCTACGTCCGGCGGGCGGCGACCCTCGAGGGGTTCGCGGAATTCGACGCGGAGTTCTTCGGGCTGCCGCCCGCCGTGGCCGCCGCCATGGACCCCCAGCAGCGGCTGTTCCTGGAATCCTGCTGGCACGCCCTGGAGGACGCGGGGCACGACCCGGCCGCGCGGGACGACGCGGTCGGGGTGTTCGCGGCCCCTTCCTTCAGCGGCTACTTCGGCTACAACCTGCTCTCGCACCACGATCCCCGGGTCCTGCTCGGCTCCGGCACCTCCCCCGCCCTGATCCACGCCCTGACCCTGACCGACCCGAACTTCTTCGCCACCCGGGTCGCGCACGCACTGGACCTGAGGGGCCCCGCCCTCACCGTGCAGACCGCCTGCTCCAGCTCGTTGGTGGCGGTGCACCTGGCCTGCCAGAGCCTGCTGTCCGGGGAGACGGACCTCGCCCTCGCGGGCGGGATGACCGTGAAGGTCCCGCACCGCGCGGGCTATCTGCACGAGCCCGGTTCGATGATGTCCGCGGACGGCTTCTGCCGGCCCTTCGACGCGGCCGCGAACGGCACCGTCTTCGGCAGCGGCGGCGGGGTGGTCGCCCTCAAGCGGCTCTCCGACGCGCTCGCCGACGGGGACCGGATCCGCGCGGTCGTGCGCGGAACCGCCGTCAACAACGACGGTTCCCTCAAGATGGGCTTCACCGCGCCCAGCGTCGAAATGCAGGCCGCGGTGATCGCCGAGGCGCTGGCGGTGGCCGGGCTGGAACCGCACCAGGTCGGCTACGTCGAGGCGCACGGCACCGGCACCGTCCTGGGGGACCCGGTCGAGACGGCTGCGCTGCGCCAGGCCCTCGACCCGGTGGGTGACCGTACGGCGCCTTGCCTGATCGGGTCGGCCAAGGGCAACATCGGCCACCTGGAGGCCGCCTCCGGTGTCGTCGGACTGATCAAGACGGTCCTGGCGCTGGAGCACCGGACCCTCCCGGCGACCGCACACTTCACCGCACCCAATCCGGAACTCGGCCTGGGGGACGGCCCGTTCCAGGTGGTGGCCGACACCCGGCAGTGGACCGCACCGGGGCCACTGGTGGCCGGGGTCAGCTCCCTGGGCGTCGGCGGCACCAACGCCCACGTGGTGCTGACCGAGGCCCCGCCCGTCCCGCCCCGCCGGACCCCGACCCCGGCCCCGGCCGCCGCTCCGGTGCTGCTCGTCAGCGCCCGTACGCCCGAGGCGCTGCGGGACGCGGGACGGGAGCTGGCCGGGGCCATCGGCCCGGACACCGACCTCATGGACGTGGCCCACACCCTGGCCGGGCGCCGGGCCTTCGGTTTCCGGGCCGCGGTCGCCGCCCGGTCTCCCGAGCGGGCCGCCGCACTGCTGCGCGCCGACCGCCCCGCGGCCCGGGTGGCCGCCGCCCCGCCCGCGCCGGTGCTGCTGCTGCCCGGGCAGGGGTCTCCGTACCCGCGCATGGGCGAGGGGCTGTACCGGGCCGGCGGGGTCTTCCGCCTCGAACTGGACCGTTGCGCGGAGCTGTTCGCCGCCGAGACCGGCCGGGACCCGCGGGACGCGGTGTTCCGCGGCGACGCGGCGGACCTGCTGCGCACCGACGTGGCCCAGCCCGCACTGTTCGCCGTCGAGTACGCACTGGCGCGGACCCTGGAGAGCCACGGGGTCCGCCCGGCGGCCCTCGCCGGGCACAGCGTGGGCGAGTTCGCCGCGGCCTGTCTCGCCGGGGTAATGGAACTCCCCGACGCGGTACGGCTGGTGGCGGCCCGGGGCCGGCTCATGCACGCGGCCCCCGCGGGCACGATGCTCTCGGTGCGCGCGGCCCGAGAGCTGCTGCTCGCGCGGCTCGACGGGAGCGGACTGGAGCTGGCCGCGGTGAACGAGCCCGGAGCCTGCGTGGTCGCCGGGCCGCCCGCGCAGGCCGCCGCGTTCTCGGCACTGATGACCGCGGAGGGCGTCACGGTCACGGCGCTGCGCACCCCGCACGCGTTCCACACGGCGGCCATGGACGAGGCGGCGGAGCGCTTCGCCGAACTGGTCGGCCGGGTCCCGCTGTCCGCCCCCGCCGTTCCGCTGCTGTCGAACGTGACCGGCGGCTGGATGACGGACGCCGAGGCCACCGACCCGGTGCGGTGGGCCCGCCAGATGCGCTCCACGGTGCGCTGGTCGGACTGCGTACGAACCCTGCTGGCCGGGACCGGCCCGGACGGTCCCGGCCGGGCGCTGGTCGAGACGGGCCCCGGGCGGGCGCTCGCCTCGGCCGCCCGGCGGGTCCCGGGCTGGTCGGACGCACACCTGGCGGTGAGTGCCATGCGCCACCCCGAGGAGCGGATCGACGACGGCGAGGCGCTCTCGCGGGCGCTGGGGGCCCTCTGGGAGACCGGGGTGGAGGTGGACTGGTCCGGGACCCGGCACGGGCGGGAACGCCGGGTGCCGCTGCCGGGCTACCCCTTCCGGCGGGTGCGGCACTGGACCGACCCGGCGGACCCCGCACGGCCGGCCGCGGCCGAGGTGCGGGAGCGGGAGCGGCCGCGGACGGCGGAGCGGGCCGAAGCGACCGCCGGTCGGGCGGGCCGCGGCGCCGCCGAGGTGCTGGCCGGGATCTGGGCGGAGGTACTGGGCGTGGCGTCGGTCAAGCCGGACGAGGACTTCTTCGACCTGGGGGGTGATTCGGTGCTGGCCGCGCGGGTCTGCGGGCGGGCGCAGGCCTTCGGCCTGGACTTCACACCCAAGGACGTCTTCGAGCATCCCACCGTGTCGCGGCTTGCGGTCAAGGTCTCCTGACCGGCTCTCAACTTGAACAGCACTGTACAAAATACGGGCGAGGTGCTCTACAGTAACTCTGACAGTGCTGTTCAAGTTAAGGAGTATGCGGTGAACCTGGAGAGTCATACCCACGCCGATCCGGCCGGGGCAGGGCATCCCCACCACGCCGCGACCGCGCACCACGGGCACGCGGAGGCCGGAGCACCGCCGGACCCGCGCCGGTGGCTGATCCTCGCGCTGCTGTGCACGGCACAGTTCATGCTCATCGTCGACGTCACCGTGGTGAACGTCGCACTGCCCACCATCGGCGGTGAACTGGGGCTGAACGCTGGTTCGTTGACCTGGGTCGTCACCGCGTACACGCTGTTCTTCGGCAGCCTGCTGCTGCTCGGCGGCCGACTCGGCGACCTGCTCGGCCGGCGCCGGATGTTCCTGGTGGGCCTCGCGCTCTTCACCGCGGCCTCATTGGCCTCCGGACTGGCCGAGAGCGGCGGCGTGCTGATCACCGCGAGGGCCGTGCAGGGCATCGGCGCGGCCGTGATGTCGCCCGCGGCCATGGCGCTGATCATGACGGTGTTCGAAGGGCCCGAACGCAACCGGGCGCTCGGGGTCTGGGCCGCGATCGGCGCCACCGGCGCCGCCTTCGGCGTCCTGCTGGGCGGGGTGCTGGTGTCCGGACCGGGCTGGGAGTCGATCTTCTTCGTCAACGTGCCGATCGGCCTCGCCGTCCTGGTGGCGGTTCCCGCCCTCGTCAAGGAGGCGACGACCGCCGGGCACGGAACCGGCCACGCGGCGGCCCACGGACCCGAGCACGGCGCCGGACACGGAACCGGACACGGCCACCACGCCCCGGCGCACGAGGCTGCGACTCACGGCCACCACGCCCCGGCGCACGAGGCTGCGACTCACGGCCACCACGCCCCGGCGCACGAGGCTGCGACTCACGGCCACCACGCCCCGGCGCA
>NZ_JBHVYI010000017.1:0-26693 GCF_042880975.1 Streptomyces sp. NPDC058289 | reverse complement strand
CGAGGCTGCGACTCACGGCCACCACGCCCCGGCTCACGGTCCCGAGCACGGTCAGGTTCACGGCCACGGCCACGGCGCAGCCCCCACCGGGTTCGACCTGCCGGGCGCGCTGACGATGACGGCCACCCCCGCCCTGCTCATCTACGGCCTCGCCCAGGCCCGGGACAACGGATTCGGCGACATCGGCGCATGGCTCCCGCTGCTGGGCGCGCTCGTCGGAGCCGTGCTGTTCGTCGTCGCGGAGCGCTCCGCCGCCGCGCCCCTGGTGCGGCTTCCGTTCCTGGCCCGGCGCTCGCTCATCGGCGGCTGCCTGCTGATGCTCGCCGCGTCCGGCGTCCTGATCTCGGCGTTCTTCCTGTGCTCGCTCTACCTCCAGCACGTCCTCGGCTTCAGCGCACTGCGCACCGGCCTGACGTTCCTGCCGGCCGCCCTGGCCACCCTCGTCGGCGCGCACCTCGGCTCACAGGCCGTGGCGCGGCTGGGATGGCGGGCGACGGCCACCGGCGGCATGGCAGTCGCCGTGGCCGGGGCGCTCCTGCTGACCGGCCTGGAGCGGGACGGCAACGCGTGGACCCAGGTCATGCCGGGCTTCATCCTGCTCTCGTTCGGGCTGGGCATCGGCTTCGTCTGCGCCATCACCAGTTCCATGCACGGCGTCGAGCACAAGGACGCGGGGCTGGGCTCCGGCCTGGTCAACACCTGCCACGAACTGGGCGCGTCCCTGGGCATCGCCGTGGTCGCCGCGGTGGCGGGCGCGAGCCTCGAGGGCACCACCCCGTCGGTCGACGGTTTCGGCAGCGCCTTCACCACCTGCGCGGTCATCGCCGCCGTGGCGGCCGTGGCCGGCCTGACGCTCCTCCCCAAGGGTCGACCCGACCCCTCGGCCGGTCCTGTTTTCGCCCACTGAAATAGCGTACGCGAACGGTTCACCCGTCCTCAATCGCTTGACTCCCCCAACTTCTATGATTGATAGTAGATCCCGTTGTTTGGCCGAAATGGCTACCGGGGGAGATAAAATGCAAGATGGACAGCAAAAAACCGACGGAGAGTGTTGCACCATCCTCGTCGTCGATCCCGATCCGGCCTCCAGGGCATTACTGAGACGGTTCGTGTCGCCCGGCACCCGGCCTGAATTCGTGACATCTGCCGCCTCTGCGGCGGACATTCCGCTCGACCGGGTGGCCCGGCCCCTGACCGTCGTCCTCTCATCGGCCGTGGGCGTGGAGGACCTCTCCCGGCTCGGCCCGCTGCTCGCCGACCCGGCCACGCACGTCGTGCTGGTCCTGCGCTCCCTGATGCAGGACCAGCTCGACACCGCCCAATGGGTGCTCGCCGACGTGGTGTTGCGGCTGGAGGACCTGCCGAGCGCCGAACTCGACGAAGTGCTCACCCCGCACCGGCGCGGCACCGTGGCCGTATCGCCCGAGGCATTGCGCCAGGTCGTACGACTGGCCTCCGCCGCACCCGAGAGCGAGAGCCGCCGGCCGAAGCTCACCGAGCGTGAGACGGAGACCCTCTGGGGCGTGGCCCAGGGGATGAGCAACCGCCAGATCGCCCGGACCATGGGGATCAGCGAGCACGGCGCCAAACGCCATCTCGCCAACGTGATGAGCAAGTTGAACTGCCAGAACCGGACCTCGGCCGTCGCCGTCGCGCTGCGCAGCGGGCTGCTGGAACTGAGCGACGTGGGCAGAGACGTCTCCTGACGTTCCGCCCCACCCCGCACCCCACCCGTCCGGCCGCGCTGCCCGGCAACCATTCCATCTCACGCACGGGGGAATCATCCAATGGCTGAAAACAGCCTTGCCAAAAACTTCGGCGATACCGTAACACTGCGCCTTCCAGCGGACTCTCCGGCACCGGAGATGCCTTGCCTTTCCGCATTCAACAGCGCCGGAAGCGATGTTCCATTCTGTAGCACTTTGGACTTCAAAGATGAATGGAATGTCCTGGCGCAAATAGCAAACGAGCGATGTCTGAGCCCGGTGGCGGTCCTGGTGACGGCTGCTGCCGATGTCCTTCGCCTGTGGTCCAAGCAGCCCGGCTTCTCCTTGGACCTGGCTACCGCGGGGCTCGACCGCGCGGTCCACCCGCTCACCTTCGACGTACGTCCCGGGGACTCCTTCGCCGCGCGTGCCCAGCGCGTGGAGCAGCAGCTCGCCGAGCCGCCGCGGCCGCTCCCGGAGGCTCCCACCGCCGAGCCCTCCGCCCTCACCTGCACGTTCGCCGAGCACGACGGCGTCCTCACCGTCACCTGGGACGTGCAGGCGGCGCAGTTCCCCGCCGGTTTCCCCGCCGACCTCGTCGCCGTCTGCGCCGACCTCCTCGACCTGCTGGCACGAGAGCCCGGGTCCTGGGACGCCCCGGGCCGGCTCACGCCGCTCCCCCAGTGGCAGACCGCCGAGCGCACCGCGGCCAACGACACGGCCGCGGAACTGCCGGCCGCCACGCTCTGCGGGCTCGTCGAGGCGCGGACCGCCGAGTCCCCCGACGCGATCGCCGTCCTCGCCGACGACGGGGAGCTGACGTACGCCGAGACCCTCACCGCCGCCCGGCGCCTCGCCCGCCGACTGATCGACCTCGGTGCCACCCCCGGACAGCTGGTGGGCGTGGTCGTCGACAAGTGCCTCGCCCAGGTCCCGTCCGTCCTCGGCGTCACCCTGTCCCGGGCCGCGTACCTGCCGATCGACCCCTCCTGGCCCGCCGCCCGCCGCGCCCAGTTGGTGGACCAGGGCGGTGTGCGGATCGTCGTGACCACACCGCACCTGCGCGACACCTTCGCATGGCCGGCCGACGTCAGCCTCGTCACCCTCGAGGACACCGAGGTGCTCGAAGCCTCCGACGGCCCCCTGGAGACGGCGCCCACCCCGGACGACCTCGCCTACGTGATCTTCACCTCCGGTTCGACGGGCCGCCCCAAGGGCGTGGTCGTCGACCACCGCGGCGCGGCCAACACCGTCCAGGACATCAACGAGCGCTTCGGCGTCGGCCCCGCCGACCGGGTGCTCGCCCTCTCCTCCCTCAGCTTCGACCTCTCCGTCTACGACGTGTTCGGCACGCTCGCCGCCGGCGCCGCCGTGGTCCTGCCGGCTCCCGACCGGGCCCACGACCCCGAGCACTGGTCGCGGTTGGTGGAACGCCACGGGGTCACCGTCTGGAACTCGGTGCCGGCCCTGCTGCGCCTGTGGCTGGACTCCCCCGCCCCCGTCCCCGCGGGGGCCCCGCTGCGCCTGGTGATGCTCAGCGGCGACTGGATCCCGGTGTCCCTGCCGGACGAGCTGCGCGTCCCGTACCCGGACGCCCGGGTCATCAGCCTCGGCGGTGCGACGGAGGCGTCCATCTGGTCGGTCCACTACCCGGTCGGCGAGGTTCCGGCCCAGTGGAACCGGATCCCGTACGGCAAGCCGCTCGCGAACCAGACCCTGCACGTGCTCGACCACCGCATGGACCCGTGCCCCGTCTGGACCACCGGCGAGATCTACATCGGCGGCATCGGTGTGGCCAAGGGCTACTGGGCCGACCCGACGCGGACCGCCGAGCGCTTCGTGGTCCACCCGGCCACGGGAGAGACGCTGTACCGGACCGGCGACCTCGGGCGCTACCTGTCCGGCGGAGACATCGAGTTCCTCGGCCGGGAGGACAACCAGGTCAAGGTCAACGGGTTCCGCATCGAACTCGACGAGATCTCGGCCGTGCTGCGCCGCCAGAGCGGAGTGCGCGAGGCGATCCTCACCGTCGCCACCAACCCGGACAGCGGTCGCGGACAACTCGTCGCCCACGTGGTCCCCGAGGACGGCGCCGCCACACCGGTGGACACCTCCCCCGGCGCCGCCCCCGGCACCTCCGCCTGGCCGGCAGCACTGGAAGCCGCCCACACGGAGCTGCACCGCGCCGCGGCCGAACTCGCCCCGGACATCGCCTCGTTCCGCGCCACCTGGCACGGGCTCGAAGGCCTCGCGCCCACGGTCATGGCCCGCACCTTCGCCCGGCTCGGCTTCTTCAACGCCGCCGGCTCCACGGCCACCGTGGACGAGATCGTGGCGGGCGGGAAGGTGCTGCCCCTGTACCGGGGGCTGGTCAGCCAGTGGGCGGCGGTCCTCGCGGACCTCGGTGTGCTGCGCGCCACCGGCAGGCCCGACGAGTACCGCGCCGACGGCGCGCTCGACGCGGACGCGCTCGGCCGCGAGATCGACGCCGTCCTCGCCGGGATCACGGCGGCGGGTCCGGACCGGACCCTCCTCGACTACTTCACCTCCTGCATCGAGCGCCAACTGCCGCTGCTGCACGGCGAGACCCGCCCGCTGAACCTCCTGCTCCCCGACGGGGACTGGCGGGTGACCGAAGCCCTGTACGCGGCCAACCCGGCGGCCCGGCTGCAGAACCGGATCGCCGCCCAGGCCGTCCGCTCCTTCGTCGAGGGCTTCCCGGCCGACCGCACGGTCCGGGTCCTCGAGGTCGGTGCGGGCACCGGCTCGACGGCGGACGCGGTGCTGGCGGCGCTGCCGGCGGACCGGGTCACCTACCGGTTCACCGATCTGTCCACCGCCTTCACCGAGCGGGCCAGGAAGCGCTACGAAGGGGTCCATCCCTTCGTCGAGTACGGCCTGTTCGACATCGACGCCGACCCGGCCGGGCAGGGCCTCCCCGCCGGCGGGGTGGACGTCATCGTCGCGGCGAACGTGCTGCACGACGCCAAACACTTGACCCGCACCCTGCGCCGCACCCGCGAACTGCTCGCCCCCGGCGGACTCCTCGTACTGATCGAGGGGACCGTCAACTCCCCCCTCAACATGATCAGTTTCGCCTTCCTCGAGGGCTTCGGGAACTACCAGGACCAGCGTGAGGCCACCCTGCTGTCCGTACCCCAGTGGCGCGCGCAGCTGACCGCGGCCGGCTTCACCCGCTTCGCCCCGGTGCCCGAGGGCGAGCCCGTCGTGGACGCGCTGGTCCAGCACGTCCTGCTGGCCGGGACCCCCGGCCAGGAGGGCGTCGCCGACGCCGCGCTGGACGTCTCGTCCCTCGGCAGGGCGCTGGGCGGGCTGCTGCCCGACTACATGGTCCCGCACCACTTCCTGGTCCTCGACGAGGTCCCGCTGAGCGCCAACGGCAAGGTCGACCGCTCCGCCCTCCCCTCCCCCTGGGCCGAGCCGGAACCGCAGGAACGGACCGAACCGCTCTCCGAACTGGAGCGGCGCCTGTACGAGATCTGGTGCGACGCCCTGGGCCACAGGGGCTTCGGCACCGAGGACAACTTCTTCGACCTCGGCGGCGACTCCCTGCACGCGGTCCGCATGGCCGGCCGGCTCCGCACCGAGCTCGGCATCGACAAGGCCGGCGACGAGGCCATCGACATGCTCTTCCAGGCCCCGACCATCAAGGAACTGGCCCTGGTGCTGTCCCGCGAAGCCGGGGCCGCGGCATGACCGACCACGACCCCTTCCCGCTGACCCCCCTCCAGGAGGGCTACCTCGTCGGGATGTCCGACATGGTGGAGCTCGGCGGCTTCCGGCCGGGCTACTACGTCGAGATCGACCTGGTGGACCTCGACCCCGCCCGGGCCCGGCAGGCCCTGGAGACCCTGGTGCGCCGGCACGCCCATCTACGGGTCGTGGTCGACGGGGCCGGCACCCAGCGGGTGCTGCCCGAGGCGCAGACCCCGCCGCTGCCCCTGCGGGTGACGGACCTGACCGGCCTCGACGAGGACCGGCAGCGCGCCGCGCTCGCGGCCACCCGCGAGCGGATGTGCGAGGAGGGCGTCGATCCCGGGACCTGGCCGCTGTTCGAGATCGTCGTCCAGCGCGTCCGTGAGCGCCGGTTCCGCGCCCACGTCTCGATGAGCCTGCTGCTCCTGGACGGCCGCGGCATCCGCCGGGTGATGGACGAGTGGCGGACCTACTACGACGATCCCGCGGCGGCGCTCCCCGAACCCGCGGCGACCTACCGCGACAGCCGGATGGAGCTGCTCGCGCACGAGAACTCCCCCGGGTACCGGGAGCAGTGGCGGTACTGGGAGGAGCGGCTCGACACCCTGCCGGACGCCCCCCGGCTGCCGCTGGCGGTGCAGCCCGCGGCCATCGCGTCCGTCCGCTTCCGGCGGCGCACCCACCATCTCGGCCGGGAGCAGTGGCAGCGGCTGTGCGCCACCTTCCGCGGCCACCGGGTGCTGCCGACGACCGCCCTGCTCCACGTGTTCGCCGAGGTGATCGGCGCCTGGGCGGACTCCCCCAGGTTCAGCCTGAACATGCTGCACCAGAACTGGGCCACCTCCCGCCCGCACATGGCGGATGTGGTGGGCCAGTTCGGGGCGACGTTGCCGCTGGAGGTGAACCTCAACGGGTCCGACGGGTCCGCAGGGTCCGCCGACTTCTGGGAGCGCGCACGGAACTTGCAGAAGCAGGTGATGCGGGACCTCCAGAACGCCGACGTGGCGGGCGTGGCCATCACCCGCGCGCTGGCGGCCCGCCGCGGCTGGACCTCGCGCGCCGCGCTGCCGTACGTCTTCACCAGCATGCTCAAACCCGGCGCGACGCCCGCGCCGGACGCGGCGATGGCGGCCCCGCACGGAGCGGGCTCCGAAGGACCGATGGGGCGGCTCGCCTGCCGTGAGGTCTTCAGCGATCTGCGCACCCCGCAGGTGCTGGTCGACAACCAGCTCCACAGCGGGGCGGCCGGCGGCGTCGACTGCGTCTGGGACGTGGTCGACGCGGCCTTCCCGGCCGGGCTGCCGGACCTGATGTTCGACGCCTACGCGCGGATGCTGGACCTGCTCGCCGGCCCGGACGCGGCCACGGCGGCGCCCGATCCGGTTCCCGCCGCCCACCGGACCCTCGTGGAAGCCCTGAACACCGCCGCTTCGGCGCCGCCCGATGAGCGGTTGGAGGACGGGTTCCTGCGCCGCGCGGCCCTCCATCCCGGGACCGTCGCGGTGCTGAGCGCCCGCCGGACCCTCACCTACGGCGAGCTGGAGGCCCGTTCGCGGGCGGTGGCGGCCTGGCTGCGCTCCCGGGGCGTCGGCCGCGGCGACGTCGTACCGGTCGTGATGGCCAAGGGCTGGGAGCAGATCGTCGGCGTCCTGGGCGTCCTGCGGGCCGGAGCGGCCTACTGCCCCGTGGACGCCGCCCTCCCGGCCGAGCGGATCGGCCACCTGCTGGACACCTGCTCCGCTCCGGCGGTGCTCGTCCAGTCGCACACCGCTCCCGCCCCCGGGGCGATGGGCTCCCGACCTCAACTGGCCGTGGACGGGGCCGAGGCCTTGGACGAGGCCGAGGCCGTTGACGGGGCCGTCGATGCCGAGCCCTGGCCGGACGCCGCCCACGGCGGCACGCCCGAGGACCTCGCCTACATCATCTACACCTCGGGTTCCACCGGGCGTCCCAAGGGCGTCATGATCGAGCACCGGGCGGCCGTCAACACCATCGCCGACGTGAACGAGCGGGTGGCGCTGACCGCGGCCGACCGGGTCTTCGGCATCTCGTCGCTGAGCTTCGACCTGTCGGTGTGGGACGTGTTCGGCGCCCTCGCCGCCGGAGCGGCCCTGGTGCTCCCGGCGGCCGCCGCCCGACCCGACCCGGTGGGCTGGGCCGAGACCGCGGCGGCCTTCGGCGTGACGGTGTGGAACTCCGTGCCGGCGCTGGCCCAGATGCTGGCCGAGGCCGACGGAGCCTCGGGGGGCTGCGCCAAGCCGCCCGTCCGGGCCTTCCTGATGAGCGGCGACTGGATCCCCACCACGCTGCCGGACCTGCTGCGCTCGCGGTGGCCGGCCGTCCGGCTGATCGCGATGGGCGGCGCCACCGAGGCGTCCATCTGGTCGAACATCCACGAGATCGGCGAGGTCGACCCGGCCTGGCCGAGCATCCCGTACGGCGTTCCGCTGCGGAACCAGACCATGCGGGTGCTCGACCACCGGCTGGGGCTCCGCCCGCCCTGGGCGGTGGGCCGGATCCACATCGGCGGCGCGGGACTCAGCACGGGCTACTGGGCGGACGAGGAGCGGACCGCGGAGCGGTTCTTCCACCATCCGTCCGGTGGCGAACGGCTGTACTGGACCGGTGACCTCGGCTGCTACCGGCCGGACGGCACCATCGAGTTCCTCGGCCGCGAGGACCGGCAGCTCAAGATCCAGGGATTCCGGGTGGAGCCCGGCGAGGTCGAGGCGGCCGTCCGCGAACACCCGGCGGTACGCGAGTGCGTGGTCGACGGTGTGGAGGCGCCCGGCGGCCAGCGGCGGCTGGTGGCCCTCGTGGTCCCGTACGAGTCCGCCGTGCTCGACGACCGGACGGTCCTCGCGCACCTGCGGTCGCGGCTTCCGCACTACCTGGTCCCCGGTCGGGTCCACGTACTGGACCGGCTCCCGCTGACGCCCAACGGCAAGGTGGACGTGGCGGGTGCACTGGCCGGGATCGCGGCACGGACCCCGCCCCCCGGACGTCGGACGGCCGCGCGGGTGGACGCCGTCGAGGAGTCCGCGGCCGGCGGACCGCGGGAGACGCTGAGCGCGCTCTGGACGGAGCTGCTCGGGGTCGCCTCGGTCGGCCAGGACGACAACTTCTTCGCGCTGGGCGGCAATTCGCTGCTCGCCCTGCGGCTGGTCACCCGGATCCGGACCGACCTCGGAGTCGAGCTGCCGTTCGGCCAGGTCTTCGAGGCGCCGACGGTGCGCGCCCTCGCCGCACGGATCGGGGAGCACGACCTGACGGCTTCCAGCCGGGTCCTGCTGTCCGCCGGGACCGGCGCCGGGGACGGCACGCCGCTGTCCCTCTTCCACCCGGTCGGCGGCTCCGTCGCCGCCTACACCGGCTTCGCGCAGGCCTGGCCGGGTCCCGTCCACGCCTTCCAGAGCCGCGCCCTCGCCGAGGGCACGACCCGGGCGTGCGAACCGGACCTGGAGACCATGGCCACGGCCTACCGGGAGGAGCTCCAGCGGGTGCGGCCCTCGGGCCCGTACGCCCTGGGCGGCTGGTCGATGGGCGGCGTGCTCGCCCACGCCGTGGCGGGACAGCTCGCCGGGCAGGGCCACGAGGTGGCGCTGTTCATGATCGACAGCGATCTCCTGGAGGACCGTTCGCCCGCCACCGAGGCGGACCGGCACGTGGAGTTCCTCGGCGACCTGGCCGGGGGGCGGCTGCCCGCCGACGCCCGCGCCGCGGTCCTGGCCGCACCGGCCGGACGGCTCGTGGAGACCGGTGCGGAGGTGGCCTGCGCGAACGGCTGGCTGCCCGCCGAGGCCGGCACGGCCCAGTACGAGCTGCTCATGCGGGTGCACGCGCACAACCTGGCGGTCCTGGACGCCCACCGGCCGGACAAGCTCGACGTACCGGCCCTGCTGTTGCTGGCCGGCGAGGTCGACCGCCCCGATCCGGTGGCCGCCTGGCAGGACCTCGTCCCCGGCATCGAGGTCGAGTTCTGGCCGTACGACCACTACTCGATCGTCGGTCCCGAGGCGCTGCCCGCCGTCGCCGGCCGGGCCGGCGCCTGGCTCGGTGCGACGCTCGCCGCCCGTGCCGAAGCCGTATCCGTCACGCAGGACAGGAACTGACCGTGCAGAAGCCGAATGTGAACGACGTGTCGATGGTCGACGTGCGGCGCGCCGCGGCCGAGGTGCTGGGCGTGGAGGCCGAGTCGATCCCGGACTCCGCGAACCTGATCGGGCACGGGATGGACTCCATCCGCATGATGCGGCTGGCCGGCGGCTGGCGCCGGGAGGGCGCGTCCGTGACCTTCCGCGAGCTGGCCCAGGAGCCGACCGTGGAAGCGTGGCACGCGCTGTTGACGGCGGGCCGCGCCCTCCCGCAGACCGCCGGGGGCCGCCCCGTCGACGCGGGGGCCCCCTTCGCCCTCACCCCGGTGCAGCGGGCGTACTGGATCGGCCGCCGGGCGGAGATGACCCTCGGCGGTGTCGGATGCCACGCCTACCTGGAATTCGACGGCAGCGGTGTCGAACCGGTGCGCCTCGAGGAGGCCGTGCGCCACGTCCTCGCCCGGCACGGCATGCTGCGGGCACGGTTCCTCGAGGACGGGCGCCAGCAGATCCTCGCCCGCAGTCCGTGGGCCGGGCTGACCGTCCACGACTTCGCCTCCGACGATCGGGACAAGGCCGCCGTTCACCTCGGCGAGGTGCGCTCGCGGCTCTCCCACCGCATGTTCGACGTGGCCGCGGGCCAGGTGTTCGACGTACAGCTGTCGCTGCTGCCGGACGGCCGCACCCGTATCCACTTCGGCATCGACCTGCTGGTCGCGGACGTGGCCAGCATCGAGCTCGTCCTCGCCGATCTCGCCTCGGCCTACCGGGACCCGGCACGGCTCGCTCCGCCGCCCGCGTACGGATTCCCCCAGTACCTGGAGGACCACCGGGCGTGGTCCGGTTCCGCCGGCGCCCCGGGGAGCCCGCTCGCGGTCGCCCGGGAGTTCTGGCGCGAGCGGGTTCCCGGGATGCCGGTCTGCGGGCCGTCGCTCCCGCTGGCGGCGGCGCCCGAGGACATCGACGAACCGGTGTTCTCCCGGCGCAGCTTCACCCTGGCGCCGCCGGTGTGGGAGCGGATCACCGCTCGGGCCCGGGAGTTCGGCCTGACCCCCGCGATGGTCCTCGCGACCGCCTACGCGGAGGTGCTCGGGGCGTGGAGCGAGAACGACCACTTCCTGCTCAACGTGCCGCTGTTCGACCGGCAGCCGCTCGACGCCGAAGTGGGCGCCCTGGTGGCCGACTTCACCAACCTGGTGCTGCTCAGCATCGACCTGCGCCGACCCGTCCCCTTCGCGGAGCGGGCCCTGGACCTGCAGCGCCGGCTCCAGGAGAACGCCTCGCACGCCCAGTACTCGACGCTGAGCGTGTTGCAGGACCTGCGCAGGGCGAACGGCGGCGCACGCGCCGGCGCCCCGGTGGTCTTCGCCTGCAACCTCGGTTCCGCGTTCGTACCGCCCGAGGTCCGGGAGGAACTGGGCGAGTGGAGCTGGATGATCTCCCAGACCCCGCAGGTCTGGCTGGACCACCAGGTGTACCGGACCGACGCGGGCGTGGTGCTGGCCTGGGACTCGGTCGACGCGCTCTTCCCGGAGGGTCTGATGGACGCCATGCTCCGCTCCTACGAGGAGCTGCTGCTGGGACTGGCCCGCCCCGAGGGTCCACAGCAGCCGGCCGACGCCTGGTCCCGGCCGGCCGCGGTGGACGGGGCGGGCCGGTGAGCGCCGTCGGCACGCCCGATCCGGCCCGCGCCCGCTGGATCCGCAGCTTCCGCCCGTCCGAGGAGGCCGGGGTCCGCCTGCTGTGCCTCCCGCACGCGGGCGGGGCCGCCGGCTTCTACTTCCCGCTGGCCCAGGCGCTCGCGCCCGACGTGGAGGTGCTGGCGGTGCAGTATCCCGGTCGTCAGGACCGGCTCCGCGAGCCCGGCGTCGACGACGTGCGCGTCCTCGCCGACGGGGTGGTGGCGGCCCTGCTGCCCCTGCTCGACGACCGGCCGCTCGCGCTGTTCGGCCACAGCATGGGCGCCACGGTGGGGTACGAGGTGGCCCGCCGTCTGGAGCACCAGGCGGGCGTACGACCCGCCCTGCTGTTCGCGTCGGGCCGCCGGGCGCCCTCCCGGCACCGGGAGGAGTGGGCCCACCTCAAGGACGACGCGGGGCTGGCGGAGGAGCTCCGGCTGCTGGGCGGCACCGGCGGGGACCTGCTCGCCGACCCCGACATCCTGCGGATGGTGCTGCCGGCCGTCCGGGTCGATTACCGGGCCATCGAGACCTACCGGCACCGGCCGGGGCCGGAACTGGGCTGTCCGATCGCCGTGCTGACCGGCTCGGACGATCCCCGGGTCACCCTGGACGAGGCCGCGGACTGGCGCCACCACACCCACGCCGGCCACACACTGGACGTGTTCCCCGGCGGCCACTTCTATCTGAACGAGGTCATGGAGGAGATCGCCCGGCTGATCAGCGACCGGATCTCCGCCCTTCGGACCGCCACCGGAGGAACCGCCCGGCCGTGAACCGATCGCTGCGCACGCCCCGCTGGTGGGGCATCCACCTGTTCACCGTCCTCGCCGTGCCGTTCTGCCTCTTCATGGGGAGCTGGCAGCTCGACCGGTTCTCGGCGCGCGTCGAGGCGGACCAGGAGTACCGCCGCTACCAGGACGCCCGGGCCCGGCAGACCGCCGGGCCGCTGGAGGGCATGCTGCCCGTCAGCGCCGGGACGGTCGGCCGGCTCGCCGACGCGAGCGGCCGCTACGATCCCGCCGGCCAGTTCCTGGTGCCCGAGCGGCGGCTGGACGGAAAGGACGGCTTCTACGTCCTGACCGTGCTGCGTACGGACGAGGGTCAGGCGGTGCCGGTCGTGCGCGGCTGGCTCCCCGGCGAGGCGGGCACCGTCCCGGTGCCGGCCCCGCCCGGGGGCCGGGTCACCGTGACCGGCGCGCTCCAGGCCTCCGAGCACCAGCGCACCAGGGGGGTACGGGCGGGCGGCCTGCCCCCGGGGCAGCTCGGGATCATCAGCGCGGCCGCGCTGGTCAACGTACTCCCGTACGAGGTGTACGACGCCTGGCTCACCGTGCCCGACCCGCCGGGCCCGCTGCGCGCGGTGCCGCCGGTGGTTCCGGCGGGCGCCGGACTGGACTTCAAGGCCTTCCAGAACCTCGGCTACACCGGGGAGTGGTTCGTCTTCGCCGGCTTCGTCGTCTTCATGTGGTTCAAGCTCCGCCGCCGTGAGCGGGAGGCCCCCGTGGCGGTGCCGGCGCCCGCTGCCGCATCCGCCGCGGTGTCCGACGGGGCGGTGTCCGACCGGGCCGGGTCCGACCGGGCGGTGTCCGACCGCGCCGAGGTGGCGCGCACCGAGGACGCCCGCAAGGACCGGACGCTGAGGATCGCGGGCGCCGTGCTCGGCGCCGTGGCCGTCGCGTTCCTCGGGTGGAGCGGCACCGTGTACGTCACCGGCCAGGACTACAGCGGCGAACTCGTCGGCTTCGACGTGCTGTCGGCGGACTCGGTGGAGGCCCGGGTGTCGGTGCGCAAGGGAGCGGACACGGTCGTCGTGTGCACCCTGCGTTCCCTGTCGGAGGCGGGCCGGGAGGTGGGGCGCAAGGACGTCGGCTTCCCCGAGCGGACGGGCACGGTGGACCGGCTCGTCCGGCTGCGCACGACGGGGCGCGCCACCGCGGTGGAACTGGTCGGCTGCCAGGACGCGGCGGCCGGCTGAGGCCCCGCGGGGTCAGCCGAGGATCAGGCAGCAGGTGGTGGCGACCGGCAGGATGACGCAGGCACGGGCGCCCATCCAGAGCAGGCCCGTCAGGACCGGGCGGACCACGCCGGGCCGGTCGAGGATGCGTGCGATCCGGATGGCCACGGAGGGTCCCCCGACCGCGAAGGCGGACCGGTCCGTCACCCGCGCGGACGCCATCGAGTAGAGCGCGGTGGCCAGCACGTCGCGCGCGCAGTGGCGCAACGCCCGGTCGTCCGCCGCCATCTCGAGCAGCAGCGGTACCTGCGCGGCGGACTGCCGGGCCAGGGACAGGCCGCGGAAGACCCGGCCGAATCCGGTGACGGCGCCGATCACCACGTGGTGGCGGCCGTCGATGTGTGCCCGCTCGTGCCGCAGGGCGGCGGCCAGTTGCGCCTCGCTGAGGATGTCCATCGCGCCGGTGGTGACGACGATCTGCGCCTCCCGTCCGGGCAGGCAGTACACGGCCGGATCGGCGTGCGGGACCACGGTGGCCCGCAGCCCGGTGTCGGCCCTGCCGATCA
Organism: Streptomyces sp. NPDC058289; assembly: GCF_042880975.1. Lineage (NCBI taxonomy): Bacteria > Bacillati > Actinomycetota > Actinomycetes > Kitasatosporales > Streptomycetaceae > Streptomyces > Streptomyces sp. NPDC058289. Next base: position 12,974 of record NZ_JBHVYI010000017.1, on the reverse strand, counting down.
GCCGGAGCCCGTGCGCGTGCCGGTCGCGCCGCCGCCGGGCCTTCAGGAGTTCGCGGCAGAAGGCCGCCGTGGGCAGAGCGAGTACGGCGGCCGCCGCCCCCAGCGCCCACCCGTCCACCGTGTCGGCTGCCGCCGCGCAGTCCTGCCCGCTCCACGACAGGCAGGCCGCCGCGTGACCGCCGAGCCGGTGCACGTCCTCGTACGGCACGAACAGCAGCATCGCGCCGAGGGCGACCGCGGCGGTGAAGGCCGCCGCGAGGAGGCCCCAGGCGGCGACGGCCAGCCGGGGCGCTTGCCGGGCCCACCGCGCCCGGGCCAGCGGGCCGGGACACAGCAGGCCGGTGCACACCGCCGTGATCAGCGGCGGGAGGACGTGGTGGTTCACTCGCGAACGCCGTCCCCCGGAGCGGCTCCGTCGTCCCGTCCCGGCCGCACGAGTGAACGCAGCGCGGCGTCCAGCGACCCCACGTCCTCCGGCGACATGTGCTCGACGAAGCGCATCAGCGCCGCCGGACGGTCCGTCGTACAGCCCAGGGCCTCCCGCATGAGCCCGGCGGTGTAGTCCTCGCGGCTGCGCACGGGTTCGTACGTCCAGGCCCGGCCGCTCTTGCCGCGCCTGAGCCAGCCCTTGCGGTACAGCACGTCGGCCACGGTCAGGACCGTGGTGTAGGCCAGCGGCCTGATCTTGTTGATGTCATCGACGAGCTCGCGGACCGTGGCGGCCTGCTCCCACTGCCACAGCCGGTCCATGATCTCGGCCTCCAACTCGCCCAGCCGTCTCATGCGCGTCTCCCCTCTCGTCCACCCCTGCGCAGCATTGGTCGTCTGCTCCGCTGCCACATCGTAGACAGGCGATCGGTCAGGCGTGGTCGACCGGGAGGACGTTCGTCTCCGGGGTCCGGGTCACGGCGATCCCTGCAAGTAGACGCGGATCCGGTCGACCCGGGAGGCCTCGGCGGTGAAGGAGATCGAGCGGGTCGCGCTGGTCACCGACACCCGCTGGCGACCCGTCACCGTCTCGGTGAGGCGCACCGTGCGGTCGTGGAGATCCGGGTTCTCCGCGGCGATGCCCGTCATCCGCAGTTCGTCCACGCCGCTGAACACGACGAAGAAGCGCAGGGTGTTGTACGTCCCCTCCTGCCAGTCCGGCTCGGGGTGATCGGGCAGCCGCGAGCTCTCGAAGCCCAGGGTGACCGACGTGTCGCGCTCGTCCACGTGCACGTAGTACAGCGGGCAGGAGGAGAGATCCGGCGGCGCGTCGTACAGCACCGCGAGTTGCGGCCACGGGGGAAGGCTCAGGCTCATCTCGGACTCTCAGACCCGCTCGTAGAACGTGTTGTCGTGGGTGGGCGGCAGCGCCGGGTAGAGCCTGCGCTCGATCAGGCGCGTGAAATGGCGCGGCCCGCCGTCACCGCCGTCCGCGCCTCGGGTGAAGACTCCGAGCCGCCCGGCGACCACGGAGGCGTTCGCCGTGAAGGCCACCTCGGCCCCGGCCGCCGCCACCCGTACCGCGATCCGGTGCTCCGGCGGCCCGACGAGCGCGGCCAGCTCCACGTCCGCCGTCACCGGCGGGCGCCACCCGTCCATCACGAAGTCCTCGACGTGCGAGAACTGGAGCTGACACTGCATCGTATCGCCGGGCCCCGCCTCCCACCGGTCCGGGAACCGGGGCAGGTCGAGCCTGAGCGTCACGGCCGAAGCCCAGCCGTCCAGGTGGACGGAGCGGAGCAGGACGGCCGTCAGCGGGGGCAGCTCGTCGTAGTACGGGGCGAAGACCTCCGCGTTCACGACGAAATCATTCCAGGTCATAGTAGTAATGCTCCTCCGTGCCCGGGATCTGGCCGTTCCGGGTGTCCTCTCCGGGGCGGACGTGTACGTGCGCCGGCTGGTATCCGGGCTCACCCGGCTTCTGGTGGCCGAACCAATGGTCCTGGAAGACGACGATGTCCCCGTTGGGCAGCTCGTACCACTCCTCGGTGTACCAGATCGGTTTGCCGTCCGGCCCCATCAGCTGCTTGCCCCCCTGCCATTCGGGCGTGGTCGCCTTCGTCCACGGGTACACGTCCGAGGGTTCCAGCCCCTCGGGCACGCCCGCCTCACGCAGCGCCAGCGCCTTCGTCTCCTCCCTGGTCCGGCCGACCTTCGGGCATTCGGGGGCGAGACCCAGCGCGTCCGTCCAGGTCAGCGGGTTCGCCACGTAGGTACGGGGGTTGGGCGCCGGGCCCAGACCCAGGGGGTCGCCGGAGAGGTAACGGGCGGTCTCGGGGTCGTAGTGCCGGAAGCAGTTGTAGTGCAGCCCTGATTCCGGGTCGAAGTACTGCCCGGGGAAGCGCAACGGCGTGTAGCCGCGCGCGTCGGTGTTCCACGTGGTCGCCCCCCACACCGTCGCACGGGTGCGCCAGGCGATCCCGCCGCTCTCGTCGACGAGCTCCAGAGGGGTGCCGATCAGGTCGGTGACGATCGCGAAGAACCGGCTGTCGACATCGCCGTCGCCGGCCGCCAGCCGTTCCGTCTGCGCGAGCGGCTGGAGTCCGTGGTGGTCCCAGGTCAGCGTGACCGACGGGGGCGGCGCCCCGGCACCGGGCTCCGTGGCCCTGGTGGAGGTCTGCTCGCACAGCGTCATGCCGTCCCAGACGAAGGTGACCTCCTCCACCACGGTGACCCCGTCAGCGGCCATGCGCTGTTTGGCGCTGCGCCGGCCCATGGGGTCGTAGCGGTACCGCCACAGCGTGCCGTCCGGGGTGGTCACGGCCGTGAGCCGGTCCTCGGCGTCCCACGCGTACTCCCAGGTGTCCGGTCTGCGCGAGAGCCGGGTGCGACTGCGCCGGACGGCCCGCCCCATGGCGTCGTACGCGTAGGCGGTGCGGCCCGCCCCGACGAGGAGGGTGCCCTCGTAAGCGCGGGGTCCGGTGGCCTCGGATCCGCCCGGGTGCACGGCGGGCCAGGAGGCCTCGGTCTGGTTGCCCGCCACGTCGTAGGCGTACCGCTCGCTCCAGCCGGAGGCCGTGACGGCGGTGACCCGTCCCGCCGGGTCCAGTTCGTAGCTCCGGTCGCCCCCGAGGTCGTCGGTGACCGAGAGCAGGCTGCCGTCCGCACGGTAGGAGTAGCTCCGGCGTCGTGACGGCCTGCCCTCTCCGCCGGTGACGCGCTGCTCCACCAGGCGCCCCAGGTCGTCGCGCACGAGGTCCAGCGCGAGCGCGTCGCCGACGCGGCGGCCCGTCTCCCGGCCGAGGGCGTCCCGCTCGAAGGCGATCCGGTGACCGGAAGTGGTCAGCGCGGTGCGGTGGCCCGCGGCGTCGTAGGTCCACTCGGCGGTCGCACCGGACGGGGTGGTGCGGGATACGACGCGGCTGAGTTCGTCGTACGAGCGCGTCAGGGTCCGGCCCTCGAAGGTCTCCCGGCAGATGCGGCCGGCGCGGTCGCGCAGGTACGTCAGGGTGCCTCCCGGCCCGGTCACCGACGCCAGCCGGTCCGAGAAGTCGTACGTGTAGTGGGTGGTCTCCCCGTCCGCCTCCTTCAGCACCCGGTTGTCGAGGACGTCGTACTCCATGCGGACGGCCTGGCCCGCGGCGTTGATCCGGGTGACGAGGCGGCCGCCCGCGTCGTGGACGTAGCGGACGGTCCGGCCGTCGAAGTCGGTCTCCGACTCCGGCATGCCCGCGGCGTCGTAGGTGTAGCGCCAGGTCAGTCCCCGGGGGTCCAGCACCTCGGTGAGCCGCAGTCCGGCGTCGTGGGTGAAGGTGTGGCGGGCACCGTCGGGGCCGGTGCGGGCCGTCACCAGGTCGAAGTCGCCGTATTCGTAGCGGACGGTGGCGCCTGCCGCGTCCGTGTGGGTGAGGCAGTTCCCCTCGCCGTCGTACGTCCACTCCTGGGCGGAGCCGTCCGCTTCGACCCGCCGGGCCGGCCGTCCTTCCGGTGTCCAGTGCAGCTCGGTGGTGTGTCCCAGGGCGTCGACGATGCGGATGGCCCGGCCGAAGGCGTCCCGTTCGTACCGGGTGACCGCACCGACCGGGTCGGTGATCTCGACGGGGAGGCCCGCCCGGTCGCAGCGGAGCCGGGTGGTGCCGCCGAGGGCGTCGGTGGACGAGGTCAGGGCGCCCGCGTCGTCGTACGTGTAGCGGGTGGTGCCGCCCACGGGGCCGGTGCGGACGACCGGATTCCCGCGCTCGTCGTAGGCGAACCGCCAGGTGGTCCGGTCTGCTCGAATCTGGAGCACCGGTCGTCCCGCGGCGTCGTACTCGGTGCTCAGTTCCTTGCCGTCCGGCCGGACCACGTGGACCAGACGGCCTTGGGCATCACGGCCGAAGACGGTGGTGCGGCCGAGCGCGTCCGTGAGCGAGGCCAGTCGGCCGCGGGCATCGTACGAGGAGCGGGTCACGGCGCCGAGCGCTCCGACCGACTCCACCACCCGGTAGGAGGCGTCCACCAGATAGCGGCGCACCTCACCGGTGGGCGTGGAGGTCGTGGTGGTGCGCAGGCCCGTCGACGGGTCCGGCCGGCCGTAGGCGATGCTGAGCGTGAGGTGGCCCGCGTCCCCGCCCTGCGCGACGCAGCGGTCCTCGTCGTCGTACGTGTACGAGTACCGGCGGTCGTTGGTGTCCGTCCACGAGGTGATGCGGCCGCGCTCGTCGTAGGCGAGGCTGAGCGGCCGGCCCGAGGAGTTGACGATCTCGGTGAGGTTTCCGTCGGTGTAGCCGTACGCGAGGACGCGCGGGCCACCGGTCAGGTGCAGGCCGGTGACGCGGCCCTCGGCGGTCTCCAGGCGCAGGTGGTAGCCGCCGCTGTGGCTGATGCCCAGCGGGGTGCCCGCGGCGTCGTACTCGAAGGTGATCGTGTTGCCGTTGCGGTCCTCGACGCGGTCGATGACCGCGCGTCCGTACCCGTCGCCGTCGTCCTCGGCGCCGGCGGGAGCGGTGAAGTGCCGGGTGAGGCCCCCGGCCGGGTCGGTGACGCCGTAACCGCCCCCCGGGGTGCGGTCCAGCGACCACCGGGGACCACTGGTGGCGAACACCGGAACACCGGGGGCGGGGTGCGGGTACGGGACGACCAGGCCGTCCGCGGTGACCAGGACGACGCCCTCGGGGTCGATCTCCAGGTGTTCGTCGACGGTCGAGGACCATGACGGGCCGAACCAGCGGCCCGCCGTGTAGCCGGACTCCGCGCGGCGGGTGAAGACCAGCGGCAGCGTACCCGGCAGGACGATGTCGGTCTGTGGCAGGAACATCCGGCCGGTCGCCAGGTCGACCGGGTCGGTCCCGTCGCACCGCTTGTCACAGTCCGGCTTGTCCCGCTGGTTCGGACCGTCCTTGTCGAGGCCCGTGCGGCCGGGTCCCTTGAGGTCGTCGAGGTGCGAGGCCGCCGAGCCGACCTTCTTCAACGACCCCAGGCCCTTGGAACCGATGAGCTCCGGGATCATCTTCCCGAAGCCCTCGGAGGGGTCCTTCATGAACTCGTCGAGCATCTGCTTGCCCGCGCCCAGAGGGTCGTTGACCATCGTGACCAGACCCGCCGCCGTCGAGTTCAGGTTCGTCACGTACTCGGCCGGATGCGTCAGGTTGTACGGATCCATCGGGTTCAGCGCACGCGCGAAGTTCACGATGCCGGCCGTGCCCTTGATGACACCACCCGTCAGGTGCGTCTTCGCGAGGTCCAGGTAGTCCATGCCGTCGCCGAGCTGCTTGGCGTACGAGGGCTTCGGCGGAGCCGCGTCACGCGCCGCCCGGACCGCCGTACGGACCGTCTCGGCGACGTCGTTGCGCTGCTTGCGGGCCGTATCCAGCTTGTCCTGTGCGGCCGTCGCGATCGCCGTGCCCGGGTCGGTGAAGTTCTCCGAGGGGCGGGGCGGCAGCGGATCCTGCTTGGCCTTCAGCGCGTCGTTGTAGGTGTCGACCAGCTTGTTGTGCGCGGTGCGGGCGTCGGTGGAGGCCTTCTTCGCCCGGTCGTACTCCTCCAGCGCCTCCTTGGCCTGGCCCTGCGCCCACTCCACGGTCTCCGCGAACCGGCCCATCGCGTCCGCGGCCTTCCCGAAGGCCTCCGCCGCCTTGAACCAGCGCGGCGGCTCCTTCGCCACCGCCTCCCGGAACGACTCGGCCGTCTTGCCCTTGAGCCCGTCCGGCTCGCCCATGCCCTTCAGGCCGTTCCCGACCTTGTCGAAGGAGGCCTTGAAGTCGTTCAGGTGAGACACCTGTGCGCGGATCTTCGACACGCTGCCGTAGACCAGCTTCTTCGGGTCCTCGGTCTGGCCGAGCTCCATCTCCGCGACGTCCGCGCCGAGCTGGTTGGCGGCCGAGCGGCTCTTGTCGCGGATCCAGTCCCCGGCGTCGTCCAGACCGACGTTCTCGGCGAGCCCGGCCGTCTTGTCGCCGGCCCACTCGATGGCGTCACCGACGTCCTCGACCCGGTCCTCGGCCCAGTCCTCGACCCCGTCCGGAACGAAATCCCGCCAGCCCATCAGTGACCGTCCCCGTCACGCTTCGCCTGCTCCAGCAGGTCCTTCAGCGAACCGATCTTCCCGGTGGAGGTGAGCTGGTCCCCGGTGTCCGACCAGGTCTGCCGGATCTGCTCGTTGCTCTTCTCGAAGGACTCCGCGCTGTAATCCGGCTTGTAGGCGTCCGCGGAGAAGATGTCCCCCCAGGACTTCTGCTCGATCTCGTCCTCGGACGCGTGCGGATTGCCGTACGCCGCGTTCGCCACCACCTTGAACGAACCGTGCAGGTACTGCTCCTCCTCCCACACCGTGCCCGCCGCGATCCCGAGCGACTGCGCGAGGGTGCTCGCGTTCTGCACGAGGCTGCGCACGCCCCACTCCCAGCGCTCGCAGAAGTCCTCGAAGTCGGTGGCCAGGCCCGCGTGGCCGGCCTCCATCCCCGTCATCGCCAGGTTCTCGAACCCCGCGCCCATCGAGGCACCGGCCGCGTCCCCCGACTCGCGCAACTCCCCGATCGCGGACCGCAGACCGTCCTGGATGTTCTTGACCGCGGCCGGCGAAACTTCCAGATCCCCGTCACCGGCCATCAGGCCACCTCCCCGCGGTCCAGGTCCACGGCATTCGCGTCCGGAACGATCCCCGCGACCGGCGGGAAGAACATCGACCCCTGCTCGTCCGCCACGTTCACGACCACACCCACCGGACCGCCCGCGGCCGGAACCACCGCATCCACGAGCCGCGCACCCAGCACCGAGAGGAACTCCCACTCCCGGCCGGACTCCCCGCGCGCCTCGGCGAACCGGGCCAACGCCTCCTCATCGGTGAATGCGTAGACCCAGCGGATACCACCCGAAGCCGCCGACATCAGACCGCCCTCGGGCCCGTCCTCGAGCGGAACCAGCAGCACGGCCCGCCGGAACTCCCCCACCAGACGTCCGGAATCACCCAGCCCGTCCCGAATCGCCGCGATCTCTACGGTCAGTTCCATGGGCTGCATCCCCTCCAGTGCCGGTCAGCGTCCTAGAACAACACGCTACCGGGGACCCCACCGGTTCCCTCGGGCCCCTGCAAGGGCCCCTTCAGACGTGGTGCACCGGGAGGGGATCCCGCCGGACGGATAGCGCTGGTCCATGCCGCAGAGCGCGCCCTGTCCTGTGTAGGACATGTCGAGTCCGGGACAGCCGAGACCCCTGGTTCACCCCCCTCAGCTGCGGCAGCCTTGATCACGTCAGCGGGAAACACCGCAGCGCTCGAGGGACTCCGGTCATGCTCAGCCGTCTCTTGGTCGCGCGGTCTTTCCTGCCCTGAACTCGCGGGCTTCATCAGCGGGTTGCCCCCTCCCCCCTCCTTCTTTCTTGCCGCCGCGGCACCGCCCGCTCGGTGCCTACTCCCTGGAGCCTGTCGTGAAGAGATCTGCTGTGGCCGTCGCGATGGCCACGGGCCTGCTGCTCGGTGCACTGCCGACGGGCCTGGTGCCCCTGGTCGGGGCGGCCCCCGCGGCGGCCGCCGACGAGGTCCCGGTGGACCCGGCGCTGGAGACCGGAACCGAGGGCGGCGGCACGGTCCGGGTGAACGTGGTGACCCAGACCCGCTCCGACGTGGCCGCGGCCGCCTCGGCGGGCGAGACGGAGGTGGCGTACGACCGGCTGCCGATGGTCACCCTCACGGTGGACCAGGCGGGGCTCGCCGAACTCCGCTCCAATCCGGACGTGGTGAGCGTGACGGAGGACGTCCCGGTCCCCCCGACGCTGGACAGCTCGACGGTCCGGATCGGCGCTGACAAGGCGTTCGCCGCCGGCGCCACCGGGGCGGGCGCCACGGTCGCGGTGATCGACACCGGTGTCGCGAAGAACCACCCCTTCCTGAGCGGCCGGGTGACGGCCGAGGCCTGCTTCTCGGTGAACGACGCGACGTACGGCGCGACCAGCCTCTGCCCGAACGGCGAGGCCTCCCAGGAGGGCGCCGGCAGCGCCGACGCCGACACCGGCGGTTGCGCGGAACTGGGCGCGGCCTGCTCGCACGGCACCCACGTGGCGGGCATAGCCGCCGGCAACGGAACCGGCCTGAGCGGCGCCCCCAAGCGCGGGGCGGCGCCGGGCGCGAACATCGTGGCGATGCAGGTGTTCTCCCGCTTCACCTCCGACGCCTACTGCGGCGCGGGCAACAGCCCCTGCGTGCTGAGCTTCACCAGCTCGCAGATCAAGGCGTTGGAGAAGGTGTACGCGCTGAAGCAGGCCGGCACGGACATCGTCGCGGCCAACATGTCGCTGGGTGCGGGCCGTTGGACCACGGCCTGCGCCACCGACCCCCGCAAGTCCGTGATCGACAGCCTGTACTCGGCGGGCGTCGCGACGGTGGTCGCGGCCGGCAACAACGGGTACGGCGACGCGGTCAACGCCCCCGGCTGCGTCCCGTCGGCGGTGACGGTCGGTGCGACGACCAACGACGACCAGGTGGCCTCGTTCAGCAACCGCGGCCCACTGCTGGACGTGATGGCACCCGGCGCGGCCGTGGTGTCCTCGGTCCCGGGCAACGGCTACGCGGCGAAGAGCGGCACCTCGATGGCGGCCCCGCACGTGACGGGGGCCCTGGCGGTGCTGCGCCAGAAGTACCCGGCGGAGAGCATCGCGAACCTGGTGTCGAAGCTGGGCACCACCGGTTCGCCGATCACGTACACCGGGGCCGTCACCCCCCGGATCGACCTCGGCAAGGCCGTCGTCGGCACGCCCGCCCCGGAGCCGGAGCCGGCCGCCCGGCCGCGTCCCTCCCAGGTCTCCGACGACACCGACCGGCCCATCCCGGACCCGGGCACCGTGGAGGCCCCGCTGACCGTCACCGGGGTGCCCGGCAACGCGCCCAAGGCACTCCGGGTCGAGCTGGAGGGCAGCCACTCCTGGCGCGGCGACCTCAAGATCGACCTGGTGGCTCCCGACGGGAAGCTGTACCGCCTGAAGTCCGCCTCCGCCACCGAGGGGGCCGGCGCGCTCGGCGGCTTCACCGTCGACGCCTCCGCCTCCCCCGCCTCCGGGACCTGGAAGCTGCAGGTCCAGGACATCGGGGCCGGCTCCACGGGCACCCTCCTCGGCTGGTCGCTGAACTTCCCCACGCCCTTCGCCATGACCGGCAACCTCAGCGTCCCGGACGGCGGCTCCGTCACCTCCGGCATCACGGTGGCCGGCATCGGCGGCCGGGCCCCGGCCGCCCTCCAGGTCGCCGTGGACGTCACCCACGAGTGGCGCGGCGACGTCCGGATCGACCTGCTCTCCCCGGACGGCCGGACCTACCCGCTGCGTTCCACCTCCACCGCCGCCACCGAGAACGGCGGGCTGCTCCGCGAGACCTACCGGGTGGACGCCTCCGCCTCGCCCGCGGACGGTCTGTGGACGCTGAAGGTCTCCGACCCGTCCACCGGCGCCGTCGGCACCCTCGACGCCTGGTCGATGACGTTCCCGGCGTACGAGGTGCAGACCCCGCACTCGGTCCCCGACCCGGGCACCATCGAGGTCCCGGTCACCGTCACCGGCATCGCGGGCAACGCGCCGAAGAACCTCCAGGTGTACGTGCACGCCACCCACGCCTGGCGCGGTGACCTGGACGTCCACCTGGTCGCCCCGGACGGCAAGGTGTACATGGTCAAGGACTCCGTGGAGGAAGAGGGCGACGGCGTGATCCAGCAGATCTACACGGTGGACGCCTCCGCCTCCCCGGCGAGCGGGGTGTGGAAGCTCCGGGTCGAGGACATCTCGGCCGGCTCCTCCGGAACGCTCGACCACTGGACCCTGAAGTTCTGACCGGTCCCGTCCGGACCACGGCGAACCACTCCCGAACGCGCGGCCCCCGGCTCCCCCGCCGGGGGCCGCGCCCTTTTCCCCGACCGCTGCCGCCATGAACGCGGCCGTGCCCGCGAGGACCCGACGAGGCAGACCTTCGCGTGGTGCATGCCGTCCAGCACCTCCCGCGGATGCCCGTACCACTCGATCTCCGTCAGTTCCACGGTTCCGTCCGCCAAGGAAGGCAGCTGGTAGAGCATCCCGACGCGTGCGGAACCGTGCAGGCTCCGCACCACGCACACGGCCCGTGAGGCTCCTGCGCTCTCGACCGAGATGACGAGGAGCCGGTGGGCGTCCGCCGCCATACTCATGACCCCTTCGACCGAATTCCGTTCAGGATGTCACGGTGGACATCCCGGCTGGAGGCGGTGGAGCCCTGCCACAGCAACCTGGACAGAAGGGGACCGAATCGCACCATTTTCGAAACGCTGCACTCGGGATGAATTAATATCTGTCCCCGCGGCCTGAGAGTTTGAAGGGCACCGCAAGGAGAGTTTTTGCCGCAGTGCGGAGGGTATGGATATTCATCCCATCGAAATCTACTGAGGCGTGCTACTGTCCATCTCGGTTGCAGTTTTGGTACCCAAAAACTTAGAGCACCTCCAAGCGGCTTTCGCGCCGCATGGCAGCGCTTCATATTTCCGGTCATTTTCCGGGCGGGGCATCATCGCGGCGACACGGTCTCCGCATAGTGCGGATGTCGATGTACTGCCCCCAAGGAGATATGACATGGCTGCCGGCACCGTGAAGTGGTTCAACGCGGCAAAGGGTTTCGGCTTCATCGAGCAGGACGGTGGCGGCGACGACGTCTTCGCCCACTTCTCGAACATCGCCGCCCAAGGCTTCCGCGAGCTGACCGAAGGCCAGAAGGTCACCTTCGACATCGCGCCGGGCCAGAAGGGCCCGACGGCGGAGAACATCGTTCCCGCCTGACACTGACTGGCGTTTCGCAGTTGTGGCCCGCATCCCTCGGGGTGCGGGCCCCAACAACGCCCCACACCCCCCGGGCGTCCCCCCCCCGGACCCCGCCCCCGAAGCCCCCCCCCCCCCCGGGAGCCGCGCCCGCGCTCATTTCTCCGGTTTCCGCGTCCCCATGACGCCACCCCCATCGCAGCGCCCGTACCCGCACAATCTCTCGCGGGCCGGATCGCTTCCGCATTCCATTCGGCCCGTTCTCGCAATTCCCCGCGCCGCTCTTCCGCTGCGGGAATTCCTTGATACGTGCCGTATCAAGGAAGGTTTCGCATGAACCCCACACGTAAGAACGAGCGCTCGTCCCGTACCCGCAGCCGCACCGGCGGCCCCGCTTTCGGCGCAGGCGCCGGTTCGGATCGGGGCAGTCGATTCGCCGCCCCGGCTCGGAGCCGTTCCGCAGGTCCGAGCCGCTCCGGCGGCTCCGGCCGCCGCCCCGCAGCGGTTCAGGGCGAGTTCGCCCCGCCGAAGACGATCACGCCCGCGCTGCCCGCCGTGGAGGCCTTCGCCGACCTCGACATGCCGGCCGAGCTGCTGGCCGCCCTCGGCACGCAGGGCGTGAGCGTGCCCTTCCCGATCCAGGGCGCCACCCTGCCCAACACCCTCGCGGGCCGTGACGTCCTCGGCCGGGGCCGCACCGGCTCCGGCAAGACCCTGGCCTTCGGCCTCGCCCTGCTGGCCCGCAGCGCCGGGCAGCGCGCCGAGCCCCATCAGCCGCTCGCGCTGATCCTCGTACCCACCCGCGAACTGGCCCAGCAGGTGACCGACGCGCTCACCCCGTACGCCCGGGCGGTCAGGCTCCGTCTGGCCACCGTGGTCGGCGGCATGCCCATCGGCCGCCAGGCCAACGCGCTGCGCGGCGGCGCCGAAGTCGTGGTTGCCACCCCGGGACGGCTTGAGGACCTCATCGACCGTGGTGACTGCCGGTTGAACCAGGTCGCCATCACCGTCCTCGACGAGGCGGACCAGATGGCCGACATGGGGTTCATGCCGCAGGTCACCGCCCTGCTGGACCAGGTGCGTCCCGAGGGCCAGCGGATGCTGTTCTCCGCCACCCTGGACCGCAACGTCGACCTGTTGGTCCGGCGCTACCTGACCGACCCGGTCGTGCACTCCGTCGATCCCTCGCAGGGCGCCGTCACCACGATGGAGCACCACGTCCTCCACGTCCACGGCGCCGACAAGCAGCGGACGACGACGGAGATCGCCGCTCGCGACGGCCGCGTGATCATGTTCCTGGACACCAAGCACGCCGTGGACCGCCTCACCCAGGACCTCCTCGACAGCGGGGTGCGCGCCGCGGCCCTGCACGGCGGGAAGTCCCAGCCGCAGCGGACCCGGACCCTCACGCAGTTCAAGAGCGGGCACGTCACCGTGCTGGTCGCCACGAACGTGGCTGCGCGTGGAATCCACGTCGACAACCTGGACCTCGTCGTGAACGTGGACCCGCCGACCGACCCCAAGGACTACCTGCACCGCGGCGGCCGTACCGCCCGTGCCGGCGAGTCCGGCAGCGTCGTCACGCTGGTCACCCCCAACCAGCGCCGCGAGATGGCCCGCCTGATGACGGCCGCGGGCATCACCCCGCAGACGACCCAGGTCCGCTCGGGCGACGAGGCCCTGAGCCGCATCACCGGCGCCCAGGCACCTTCCGGCATCCCGGTCACCATCACCGCACCGGTCTCCGAGCGGCCCAAGCGCAGCGGCTCCTCCCGCGGGCGACGCGGGCCCATGTCAGCGGCCCG